>NZ_JANHZS010000016.1:0-135984 GCF_041414765.1 Pseudoalteromonas sp. DY56-GL79
ACTCAGAAGTGAAACAAAACAGCGTCGATGATAGTGTGGATTACCCATGTGAAAGTAGAACATCGCCAGGGCCAAATTTAATATAAAAATAAAAACTTAAAAACAGTATTTTCCTGATGACCATAGCGTTTTGGAACCACCTGACCCCATACCGAACTCAGAAGTGAAACAAAACAGCGTCGATGATAGTGTGGATTACCCATGTGAAAGTAGAACATCGTCAGGGCCTAATTAAAGAAACCCGCTACAGTAATGTAGCGGGTTTTTTGTTTTTTGATCCAATATATCGCGAGATAAACTCGCTCTCACCACAGCATAAGTACAGTGCAATATAGTAGGCGGTTTACCCACCGATTTGTGTGCATACATATCCAAGTCGAAAACGTTGAAGGCTTTCCCAATCTACAAAGTGATCACCTTCGCGAGATAATCTCGCTCTCACCACAGCATAAGCAAAGTGCAATATGGTAGGAGGTGGTTTATCCACCGATTTGTATGTCTATACGCCGAGAACATGTTACTTTTCCTTTTAGGTACAAAAAGAAGGAAAGGTGGAAAATCAAAGTGGTAGTGAAATTGTAAATTTACAACCTCGGTTTAGCTTGCTTGATACGCTAATATTTCCTTTTAATAATTTAACGAGCTCGTTTGTGATCGCAAGGCCAAGCCCTGCATTGTGTTTACGGTTACTTAGGCTATTTTTAGCCTGAAAGCTAGCGTCGAATATATAGGGAAGGTCAGTGGCATTAATCCCAATGCCAGTATCATTAACACTCACTAAAGCAATATCTTGTTGTTGCTGTAATGTGAGCTGTACTTCACCACCAGCATGAGTGTGCCTGATAGCGTTATCGATGAGGTTTGATAGGATTCTGTCTAATTTCCCGATATCACTGTATATACTAACTTCGCTTGCTTTAGGGCTTATTAACATGGTTATTCCGCGCTGTTTAGCCTGCAATGTAAACTTAGCCGCAACGTCATACATAAGTTCAAGTAGATTAAAGGGCTCAATATGAAGTTTGGTATGTCCAGCTTCTAGATGGGCGAGTTCAAAAATCTGTGCGATAAGATGATTGAGCTGATTTATATTTTTGCTGGCAATTTCGATATGCGAAACGATATTTTTGTCACTCGTTTGTTTTTCTATCAGCTCAATGTAACCTTTAAGCGAGGCAAGTGGTGTGCGAAGATCGTGGCTTAGCTGTGAAAGTAATTCTTTACGTTGTTCATCTTTGAGGTTAAGTGTGGTTAATTGCTGCTGAATTTTATCCAGCATCGCATTGACGCTGCGACCCAGCTGATGGATCTCATCATGTTCTTCGGGCCAATTTATTTGGGCATCACGACTAATATTAAAATGGTTTTGGCTGACTTGATCTATATATTGAGTCAGTCTGGACACGGGCTTGGTGATTTTATTAAGCAGTAGCAAGACGACAACCAGCAAAAAGAACAAAGTGCCTAATAACCAACTTACGCCGAGCATCACCTTATCTGAATTTTTTAGCTGCTCAATAATGCTATCGTATTTTGACGAGCCGATGATGATATATAGATAACCCTGTAAAATATTCTGGTTAAATACAGGGGCCACAGAGAAAATTTTACTGCCGTTAACGCTCCTCGGGTCGTCACCAAATACAGGTAGTTGGCTATCGCTCTTTAGGAGCTTTTTTAATGGGGTAACATCAATTTGCTGACGTTTAACCTCTCCAGGGGCTGCAGAATAAGTTAATAGCTTACCTTCAGGGGAGACAAAATAAAACTCGAATGAGGGGCCTAAGATCATCAAGATGTGAAATAGATTACTCAAACCATCATAGTCGTACACTCCCTCTTTTATCAGGGGGTTATCGTCGACAAGATGGGTCGCAAGTGCGAGGTGTAATTGTTGTTCTGCTTGAGATTTAGACACTTGAGATAGCGCTTGAGTCCACCACACAAAAATCGCTGCAATGACAACGAAAGTGACAAATAAGGTCAGTGCGAGTTTTTTGTAGAGTGAGAGCTTCATACGCTATGCCCACTAAGAGAGGCCGAATTTAACTTGTAACCAACACCCCATACTGTTTCGATCACCGTATTATTTGAAATAGCTTCAAGCTTTGCCCTCAGACGATTAATATGGGAGTTAACGGTATGCTCGTATCCTGAGTGTTGGTAGCCCCATACTGACTCTAATAACTGGGTTCGAGAAAACACGTGATTTGGGTGTTTAGCAAAAAACTGCAGCAGCTCAAATTCGGTTGCGGTAAGGTCTAATCTAACATTAGCCAACGAAATTTCATGACAACAGGCATCGATAACTAGGCTCCCAACTGCAATTTTATCGCTTGGGAAATTCGCATTTTCAGTTTGCATTGGTTGCTTAAGTTGCCTGACATGGCGTAGCTGTGCTTTCACTCTTGCTTGCAATTCTCTCGTATTAAAAGGCTTGCATATATAGTCGTCCGCACCAACTTCAAGTCCAATGATCCTATCGATATCGCTACTTTTTGAGGTGACGATGATGACACTACTCATAGGGTAAAGCGCCTTCAGCTCTCGACAAAGGGTTAGTCCATCCATATTAGGTAGCATTAAATCCAGTAAGATCACGGCAAAATCGTTCGCTTTAGCAACCGACAATACTTGGCTGCCGTCGGCAACATGCGTGACCTCTAAAGCTAACTCCTCTAAATGCACTTGGAGTAATCTCGCTATGTCTAAGTCATCTTCAACTAGCAACACGTTTTCTAACATAAATAGCCCTTTATGAAAGCGCAAACGCCTATGGCAGACGTTTGCGCATAGGCTATTTAACTCTCTCGATAGTGACTGCAAGCAGCGGGTTATCAAATTTATGGATACTAGTGAGCGTTGAACTTTGGAGTCCATCATCACTACCAACTACACCACTGTGCATCGTCACCATGTTGTGATTATCGTTGCGCTCTGCGTTAAAGCCCTCACCGCTATCTGCTGGGCCTGGTATGGTTCCCGCGGCTTCGCTATTCAGCTCAGTGCCAGCATCGTAGGCAAGTGTTCGATACATTTGCATCTCGCCTACGGGCAGCGCAGAGACGTCTATAGCATTTAGACCGGAGAATCCATCATTGGTATTCACCATCATGGTTAATAGCGATAATTTAAGCTCAGAAAGGTCTGTAGTTTTGATGGAAAGGTTGGTTGTTGCACCGGGGCCCAAAGGTCCATCCGTTGAGACGGATGCTTGTGTCATCTCGTCGGTGATGATGTCGCTGTTATTTCCGCCCTCTGCAAGTTGCTCTAATGCTTCACTTGCTGGCATGCCGACAGTAAAGTAATGACCAGACTGATGAAGCAGCGCTGCAATTGGTGACATAGGCTGTGCATGTGTAAGGTTGGTGATGGTGATGGCAAATTCATACTCAACCGGCTCTGGCTCAACGGGAGGCTCTGGCATCACCATATTATTATCATTGTCTCCACATGCACTGAGCAGGAGCGCAGACATGGCAATTAATGCTAATTTCGCTTTCATAGCTCCCCCTTATTTTACGGTTACTGTTACTTTAGCTACGGGATTTAACCAACGGTGCACGGTGTTATGCAGATCGCTATTACCGCCGACTTGCTCAGCGTCACCTACGTTGCCTCTGTGAATATGGACCATGGTGTTTTCTTCACTTGCTGTAACACCGGCTCCTTGAGTTCCTGGAGCCGTACCTGGTGATGCTGGGATCCCCAAAATACCGGGTGCACCAGAGCCTTCGACAACCAGTTCATTATTCGCTTCAGTACCCGCATCATAGGCATTAAGGTAAACTTCATAGGTGCCGGCAGCGCTTGGAATAGGCCAAGCGTTTAATCCTACAAATCCATCATTGGTAGGAAGTAGCATCGCCACAATTGAAAGGTGCGTATTGTCTTCACTGGTTGATATCGTGACCATTGTAGTGCCTGCGGGTGCAAGTAGCCCCTCAGCTGGGTTGGCGACCATATTGGCGTTTGCGCTTTCGAGAATTTGTCCTAAAGCTGAAATGTCACCGCCTTCGGCCATGGCTTGTAATGCTTCAGATGCTTGCTCACCGAGTTTAAAAAGAGCGGTATCTTGATTATGAGCAGCCACCAGTAAAGGCGTATAGTAAATACCGTGAGTGAGGTTAGTGATCTTTACTTCAAGGTCTTGTGCCAGCGCTGCGCTTGATAAACACGTGGCGACTAGGGTGGTCAGGATTTTTGCTTTCATGATGTACTCTTCTTATTAGGATTAACAGTCTCCTTATCATGGCTGCAAGATATTGAGATAGGCTCACGGAGTTATCACGTTTTTATCACAAAAGCATAGAATACTTATCACAGGGCTCAGATCAACGGAGCTTAGGTTAACTTGAAATACGCCGGAACGGTTTTAGTTGATCGAAAACTATCAATTAGTTCTGCAAGGTAGGACTAATGAGGAGTAAAAACTCCTCATTATTAGGGCCTGTTTATCTTTCAAGTTTGTTTTTGCAGCAGTTTGATTGGTATTTATACAAGGCAGAGCCTGCGTAGCATAGTTGTTCTATGTGAGTCAGGCGATAAAGACTTTGTGCTCCTGCAAAGTCACCTTACCCCACATCCTTGTGGGGCAACACAGTAGAAATGCCAATCAAGCGCTGCCCTTTGGGTTCACCTGAGTGCGCTTTGTTCATTGTTGCTCAACTTTGGCCTAGATTACTAGGCGGCAAGTCGAGCGTCGCGACCAAAACCCACTCAGAAGAACAAAAATCAAACAGCAAAGGTCAACAGGCCCTAGGGAGGCGAGTTAGGGCTTATCGAAATAACTGAGGTTAACGCCAAGCACACTATTGGCATCAGCAAGCGTTACTTTGTCTTTAGTATTTGGCGAGAAGTTAGGATCGATATATTCCATAATCATTTCATTAGCAATTTTCCGATAGGCAATTTGTATTGCTTCTGACGAGCTACAGCCTTGGTCTGTTTCAAAGACCTCGCTTAGTGGCGCTAAACCAAACCCTTTTTGTAGCGCTAAATCTGTCGAACGTAACGCGCCCTCTACCCAGCCCTGATAATCAGAGTAAGCTTCACCGCAGGTAAGCAGATTTGGCAACGGCTCCACTAAATCTTCGATGACATCTTTATCATTCGCGCCAATTGCCCATTGATGTACACCAAAACCAAATTGCAGATTTTCAGGGACATTGAAATTCACATTCCCTTCCCAAATTCGAGCGCTTGTGAGGGTGGGCTGTGGAACATAATGTGTATTAAAAATGTCTTTAAAGAATTGTGTCGCTTGTCGTACAACCGCTTCCGAGGCTGGAAATATATCACTGGGAATAGATTCAACGAGTTCCGACTCACGAGGGTGATGATAAAGCTCACCTTTATTTTGCAGTGCACTCCAAAAATTAATATTTAAATAATCACAGTAAATAGTCAATGCGGCTGGGCGACTGTATTTAGCGGCTTCTATCCCTTCGAGTTTGTGTTGAGTTTCAGAGTTAGGCTCTGCATGACGCTCGTTATACATAAGCGCGGCTGCGAGTTCATCATCTAAAGCATAAAAGGGATAAACAGAACCCGTTGGTAAATCGGCAAAGTTAGGTCCAAAGCTGACAGCTGGACGGCCTGTCATGCCGGTTCCCCACCATGCAGTGTCGTAGTATAAATTAATCTTCAGGAGCGGTTGGTTGCTTGTGCTTTGCAATGTATCCCATAACGCATCGCGCCGCTGCTTTGGTAGTTGTTTGAATACATCCGACGCTATGAACAACTTTTCAAGCGCGAGCCTTGGTAGCCCTAAAATAAGCTTTTCGGCTTTAAATGTTCCTTCGCTTATCTGTCCGTCTTGCTCGGTTTTGGTGTACTTAAGTACATATAGATTGTCTGCTTTATCAAAGGCGATGCTATCGATGCTTGTTTGCAGGTAAATCTTCTCTTTACCTATTTTATCCACCAGCGCGTTTGGCAGGGTGCTAAAGCCGTCTTTAAAGGTTCTAAATTCGACATCTGCAGGAAAGTCTTCCAAAAGCTGATAGGCAACCCCCGCATTCATTTTCGATAAGAAAGTGCCATTAAAGCCCAAAACACGATACAGCATGGTGATACATTCTTGGCTATAACCCATATCAGTGAGTAAATCCCACAAAGACCAATTATACAGCGGCTCACCTTGCCATTGACATTGCAGACGGAACTCCTGCCAAAATTCTGGACCGCGAACCTCAGGCCTTGAATCGAATTTTGGATTCACTTGCAAGATACGATTAAAAACAACATTAATAATATCTTTGGGATTAACGCCTTGTTCGTTTGGGTCGAGGTTATAAAGTGCCGACCAAATATGATAGTCGTCTTGCTTAGCGTCGTTTACCGAAAAGCTGGTCCCGCGAAAGTAGAGTCGGTTATTGCCGTCGCTATTCATAGGGAAAGGGACTATCTGATCTTCTAGGCCCAATTTTAGAAAGAGGGCCATTAGGTCATCCATACCCTCAAATAGAAACCGCATACCACCTTGTTCTTCTTTGACCGTAATAGTGCTGTCAGGTTTTGCTCCAGCGCGGTTATCTCTAAAATGGATAAGATCTGAGTCTAATCTTCCACCTGTGCGGTTGCTGCGCTCAAAAATGGCGAAGTCATCAACGTCTGTTTCGCACTGTAATCGCCAAGCGCTATACAAACCAGACATACCAGCCCCTATCACAGCGACTTTCACCGCGTCTGGAATGGGTTTTTGACTAATATCTGTACCTATTTTGTAGTGAGTCATGTGAGTTCCTTAGTCGACTATGTCTCACACTTTTGAGGCTGACTGCTTTTATACCAATTGGTATTACTTCCTAGCTCGCTAAGTGATCTATAACGTATCTATGCACTCCAACCTGTTGAGTGCACTTTCCAAAAATTTGTTGCAGCAAGGCAAGTATTGCTTTCTCAGCTTGATGCAAAACCCAGATACTACTTTAGTACACTAGTTAAGTTTGTGTTAATTTTTGCGTCGGTTTTGCCAAGTGTTTGTCTAAAAAGTACGAATGGTATGAATTTAATAAGCTTTTATTTTCGGCTGAACACTAATTTGAGGGATGGAACACATTTGTTCCATCCAGACTAACTTATTTAGACGAACCGGAGCATTTAGCCAACAATGATATGGGGTAAGAAACGGCTAAGATCTTGGGTGATCAGACTTTTATCTTCACGTACACCAATTCCAACAGCTTTATCACCGACAATCCATGAACCGATGAGCGTATTGAATCCTGCAAATTTGGGTAAAGGTGAGTAGGCTTGATAAATATAGCCTTCTTCGCCATATCCACCTGCAGACTGTGCAAGCAGCTGTTGATCTTTTCGGATCTCAATATTCGCGCCCTCACGAGAAAATAGCGGCTTTTTCACATAGCCGGACTCACTGTTTGCGATTTTATGCTTATCTTGTTCAAAGTATGCAGGTAACAGATTTGGGTGATTTGGAAAGGTTTGCCATAGCAAAGGTAAAATTGCTTTATTTGATAAAATCGCTTTCCAAGCAGGCTCTAGCCATTGCACTTTTGCTTCTGATAATTGTTCACTATATTCATCTTGAAACATAAATTCCCACGGGTATAGCTTAAACATCCATTGGATTTTTCCATCATCAAGGTCGACAAAGTGTTGGTTATTAAATCCGATATCTTCGATAAAAACTTGTTTCGTTTTGAGTCCAGCTTCCATCGCGCAGCTGCGCATATATTGAATGGTGCCCAAGTCCTCAATGCTTTCTTTGCAGCAAGAAAAGTGTAGGGGAGCACCGCGGTGGAATTTATGCAGTTGATAAAAACGCTCTATCAGCGCTTCTTGAAGGCCATTAAATTGATCCGCATTACGCGGTAGCTTACCGGCTCTTACCTGTTCTTCAAGCCATAGCCACTGCCAGTAACCCGTTTCGAATAAACTGGTGGGCGTGTCATAATTGGCCTCCAGCAGCTTAGCTGGTGACTTACCATCGTAACTAAAGTCAAAGCGACCATAGAGCGCTTGGTCTCGACGACGCCATGAGCGAGTCACTAATTCCCATTGAGACTCAGGAATAGCAAACTGTTGCAGAAGTGACTCATCATTACACACTAAATCGACAAGGTGTAAGAGCATTTGGTGGAGTTCATCACTTGGGTCTTCCAAGTCTTGCTCAATTTGTTTTAACGTAAATTGATAATATGCACTTTCGTCCCAATACTTTTCACCATACATAGTATGAAATTCAAAGCCGTGGGCTTTTGCTTGTTCACGCCAGTGTGGGCGTTCATCAATAGAAATTCTTAACATAAGTGTAAAATCGAACCGTCTAATATCAATGCGTAGATACTTGGTAAACTACAGAGCACTCAATAAAAAGCCGAGTGGACCTCGGCTTATATTTTATCAAGCGAAGGTTGGCTTAGCTGCCCCAACTGCCACTACTACTACGAGAAGCTGTGCGGCCAAATCCACCGCGACTGCGTGATACTGAGCTGGCGCGAGGCTTGTAATTTATAGTTGAGCTTTTGACCGATGTTGTACCCGAAGACTTTGCAGACGCGACAAACCCGTTTTGCGCATTTCGGTAGCTAAAGAAGTCATCACGAGAGCGATACAGTGGCTTTGCGCCAGAGTAGTAAGTGCCACCTAAGTAAGCCGCTTTCTTCTTTTTGCGCTTTTTCATCATGTCTAGGCCTTCGTCTACTGCTTCTGCAAGTGCAGCAACCATAAAGCCTGCCATAATTGGACGCCAGATCCCACCACTCGAATTTTCACAGCGATCAAAGCCAAAGTCGCTTTCGCATAGCTGTTCAGAGGCATATTTGGGGGCTTCTTGGCGATGGCTATCGAGTGCTTGTTGGTATTGAAACTGGCATGCTTCTTCTTCAATACCGAATGATGTACATTCATCAACGTCTTTAAAAAGTAACGCTGATTCGTCGCTATCACCACACGCGGTCAACCCTCCTGTGGCGCCCATTAATAAAGTCAATTTGATTGTTCTACTCCTTTTCATCTTGACTCCTTAATAGGTCATGCAAGCGGCATTCAAAATTCCGGTCGCAAGCGAGGCACCACCTAAGAACAACCCAGCACTGATGTGATTGTTTTCGATTTTCTCAGATAGCTTTGGCATATAAAGCCTTACCATGAAGAAGGTAATTAACTGCATGACTCCCGCAATAACACCCCAAACGGCAAAATCAATAAGAGAGACTGCATTGACAGCGGCACTGGCGATAGGTAAGACAAAACCAATTAAGGTACCGCAAAACGCAGTTGCAGCAGCAGGGTTGTTTTCTTTAACTAGTTTCCACTCACAATAAGGGGTAACTTTGGAGTAAATAAACAAAAAGACTAGGGTAAGTAAGTAGGCAAGGCCGAAGTAGGAAATAAAAGGGACAAATCCTTGTAAAGAATCCAAAATCATAATTTTCTCTTTGTTATAGCATCGAATTTGAAATCCGATAGATATTAATCATCATCGTAGGTGAGCTGCTCTAGCTCGCGATGTAGTATATCATCATCTCCAAGGTTAAGTTCAATAAGGCGCTTTAAATGCGTCACACTATCAAGATCGATTTGGCGGCAATGTACGCCTAGATGACCCTCTTCAACATGACGAACTTCTACCTCCATCGTAATTTGGATATCACTGCCAGGTAAATAAAAGTTTAAACTTGCTGGGTCATTTTTGAGTGGCACATAACCATCGGGCAGGGTGAGTAACGCGCCATTGAGCGATAAATCCAAGATTTCGCAGCTAAAATCACCGCTTGAGGCCATAAATTGTGCCTCGTTTGAAAAAATAACTCTGGAAAAACGTCGACGTTCTTTCATTACTGATCCTAATAGTCCGTATAGGTAAAGAATAGCTTATATCATTGTGCTCGCTACTAAAAAATGACAATAAATTACGCCGCTTGGATGGAATTGCCACTGAAATTTGATTTGCTACTTGTTTCAACAGTGCGGCATGAATAAAGCTAAGCAGGTATTAAAAAATAAAAAAGGCTCCTAACGGGGAGCCTCAGATTATCATCGTCGATAGACTAGGGCCTGTTGACCTTTGCTGTTTGATTTTTGTTCTTCTGAGTGTGTTTTGGTCGCGACGCTCGACTTGCCGCCTAGTAATCTAGGCAAAAGTTGAGCAACAATGAACAAAGCGCACTCAGATGAACCCAAAGGGCAGCGCTTGATTAGCATTTCTTCTGTGTTGCCCCACAAGGATGTGGGGTAAGGTGACTTTGCAGGAGCACAAAGTCTTTATCGCCAGACTTACGTAGAATGACTACGCTACGCTGGCTCTGCCTTGTATAAATACCAATCAAACTGCTGCAAAAACAAACTTGAAAGATCAACAGGCCCTTATGTTTTAATTATTAGCCAATCTTCTTGTATTTGATACGTTTAGGCTCTGCGGCCTCAGCACCAAAGGTCTTCTTCAGCCATTCTTCGTATTCAGTGTAGTTGCCGTCAAAGAAATTGATTTGGCCTTCATCACGGTAATCTAGGATGTGGGTCGCGATACGGTCTAGGAACCAACGGTCGTGCGAGATACACATAACGCAGCCTGGGAATTCCAAAATCGCATTTTCTAGCGCTCGTAACGTTTCAACGTCTAGATCGTTGGTTGGTTCATCCAGCAACAGTACGTTACCGCCTGCTTTTAGTAGTTTTGCTAAGTGCAGACGATTACGCTCACCACCGGAAAGCTCTTTTACAAACTTTTGTTGGTCATTGCCCTTAAAGTTAAAGCGGCCAACATAGGCGCGGCTCGGTACTTCAAAGTTACCAATTTTAAGAATGTCTTGGCCGTTGGAGATCTCTTGGAATACCGTGTTATTACCGTCCATGTCATCACGGAACTGTTCAACAGTGGCGATTTCAACTGTTTCACCAATAGTGATGTTACCACTATCTGGCTGCTCTTGACCGCTTAGCATTCTAAACAGCGTTGACTTACCCGCGCCGTTTGCACCGATGATCCCAACAATTGCACCTTTAGGTACGTTGAAGTTCAAATCGTCAATCAACAATCGGTCACCGAAGCTCTTACGTAAGTTGCTCACTTCAATTACTTGGTCGCCTAAGCGAGGACCTGGTGGAATGAATAGCTCGTTGGTTTCGTTACGCTTTTGATAGTCGTTTTGCTGAAGCTCGGTAAACTGCGCCATACGTGCTTTAGACTTAGCTTGGCGACCTTTCGGATTTGAGCGCACCCATTCAAGTTCTTTTTCAATCGACTTCTGGCGTGCTTTCTCTGATTTTTCTTCTTGCTTCAAACGTGCATCTTTTTGCTCAAGCCATGAAGAATAGTTACCTTCCCACGGAATACCATGGCCACGGTCAAGCTCTAAAATCCAGCCAGCTACGTTATCTAGGAAGTAGCGGTCGTGGGTGATCGCCACCACTGTGCCCTCGTAGTCATGAAGGAAGCGCTCCAACCACGCAACTGACTCGGCATCTAAGTGGTTAGTTGGTTCGTCAAGAAGCAGCATATCTGGCTTTTCAAGTAACAGGCGGCAGATAGCAACACGGCGTCTTTCACCACCTGATAGGTGCTCAATTTTTGCATCCCATTCTGGTAAACGAAGCGCATCGGCAGCGCGCTCAAGCGCATTATCTAGGTTGTGACCGTCATGTGCTTGAATGATAGCTTCTAATTCGCCTTGCTCTTTAGCTAGCGCATCAAAGTCAGCGTCTTCCATTGCGTACTCTGCGTACACTTCGTCTAATCGAGTAAGTGCGCGCTTAACTTCGCCAACTGCTTCTTCAATTGTTTCACGAACGGTTTTGCTTTCATCTAGTACAGGTTCCTGCGGTAGGTAACCAATCTTAGTACCAGGTTGCGGACGTGCCTCGCCCTCGAATTCATTATCCACACCCGCCATAATGCGAAGTAAGGTCGATTTACCTGCACCATTAAGACCTAAAACACCAATTTTAGCGCCCGGGAAAAAGCATAAAGAAATGTCTTTCAGAATAGTGCGCTTAGGTGGCACAACTTTGCTCACCCGCGACATGGTATAAATATATTGAGCCATGAGTTTCCAATCTCTTTTTTAATTTAGATGTATTTTAGAGAAAGCCTTCCAGTGCTGCAATGTTGATAGTTCAGAACGAGGAAAAAACAATGCCCAAGCTAGTATTGGTTAACCATTGTAATTTTTTATTTACCTTTTAATAAGTTAAATAATTGAACTGTTTATTTATCCAGTTGTCAATTGTAAGCGTATCATTCATAGGTCATTTTTGACCTGTTTCCAATCCGAGAAATCGCTATTATATCACTACGCTGAAGAAAGTTATCAGATGAACATGTTAACGGGCGTGGTGGGTTTTTACCGGAACTAAAAACTCAATGGCAAGGATGAACGGCTACGTTGTTTTCGCTTTTCAGCGATCCCCATTCAGCTAAGCAGAACAAATTTTCACTAGTCGTGTTTATTTTTTGAGGTAAGGAGAACAATGACACTTATAAACACAACCACATCCAGACTGGTGGGTCAAAGCAAACCAGCTCCAACAGGAGCCGAAATTCTTCGTGTTGCGCGAAAGCTCAGAGGTTACACGCAAGCTGAATCAGCCGCTCATTATGGTATTGAGGAGCGTACGTTAAGACGATGGGAAAATAGGGAATATAGCCCACGCTGGAATGATGTTATTGGCCTAGTTGAAGATGTGTACTTACTCGATATTTTAGAAGTGATAGGAAAAATCCATGACCAACAAGCAAGTGACAATTAAACAGGTACGTACTGCCCTTAAGCGCTGGGGTAAGTTTTGGTGTAGTAAAGAGCTAGGTAAGGGCTTTAGCCGTCAAGCTGCAACAGAAGCTATTGGCAGTTCATCAAGCAAATACGTGAGTGCAGAGCAGATGCATGTGCCAGATGAAATTGCTCAACTTACCGCATCAATTGAGTTACTTAGGCCAGAATGTAAGCGTGCAATCCGAGCTAAATACATGATGCATAACAAGGTGGTCGATGCAGCAAAAACATTGGGTTTTGACAGCAAGCGTTCAATGGAGTTTTGGTTATTGAAAGCTGAGCAAAGCTTGATGGTTAATATGTCGACACATTAGCAACAATAAAGGGGAATTGTATGTCCGTAATGAATACAGTAGAGCAACTCAAAAAACATGAGGGGTTTCGCCAATTTCCTTACCTTTGTACCGCGGGAAAGCTGACTATTGGCTATGGTCGAAATCTCGATGATAAGGGGATTGATGAAGAAGAAGCAGAATCACTGCTTGCGAGCGATGTAGAAAATGCTAAAGCGGCGGTGGCGCGCAGGATTGCAACCCAACACTGCAACGATGCACGGATGGCGGTGCTGGTAAATATGGCATTTAACTTAGGGATCACAGGGTTACTTAACTTTAGTCGAATGTTACAAGCGGTCGAAAAAGGTGATTTTGATACCGCTGCGCTTGAAATGTTAGATAGCCGCTGGGCAAGACAAGTGCCCAATCGCGCGCAAGAGCTTGCTCAACAGATGATCTCTGGGGAATGGCAATCATGAGTCTATTAGGTAGCCTATTTTCTGCAAAAACAGTGGCTCCGATAGAAGCAATTGGCAATATTCTTGATGAATTGTTTACCAGTGAAGAAGAAGTACTCAAGCAAGAGCATTTAAAGGCGAGACTGATAGCAAAGCATGCATTAGTACAAGCGCAGATCAATCAAGTTCAAGCAGCGCATCGCAGTGTGTTTGTTGCGGGGGCGAGGCCTTTTTTGATGTGGGTGTGTGGTCTAGGCTTTTTGTTTTCGTTCGTGATTAATCCAATTCTACAGTGGTTAATGCCTGAACATGGTACACCTGAGTTGCCGCTGGATGTGATGTTAGAGCTTACGCTTGCCATGTTAGGGCTTGCAGGGCTTAGAACCGTTGAGAAAGTAAAAGGGGTCAGCAAGTGAATCATCCTGAACAATGGCAAATGAAAAAGGAGTTTAATTTGGCCCACATTCTCACCACCATTGCGCTGTTGGTGTCTGGTGTTATTTACCTTGGCGACTTAGATAAAAGGATCACCACTAACTCCCAAGAGCTTGACCACCTCAAGCAAATTCGCCAAGAAGACCAAAAGCGCATCGAAAAGCGCTTAGATTCTATAGATAAAAAATTAGATACGTTGCTCGGTGCCCGCAGAGTGGGTCCGTAGCGCCGCTATTATCGGCCGTATTGGCTTTCTTTATCCAACCCCATTTAAAAGGAGAGTAGCATGAATAATGCTATCGATTTGACGCGCCTATCTGCACCTGATGTGTTGGAGACAGTCAGCTATGAAGCTATTTATCAGGAATTAGAAGCGCAATTGCAACAGCAGTTTCCAGATTTTCCATTTCTTCCCTCAGATCCAGCAATAAAGCTGATGGAGCTTTTTGCCTATCGTGAGGTATTGCTGAGGCAGCGTGTAAATGATGCCGCACAATCTGTGATGGTGGCATATGCTACGGGCAGTGACTTGGATCATTTGGGTGTTTTGTTCGGTGTAGCGCGAGAAGAAGCGGAATCGGATGAACGCTATCGTTTGCGGATCCCACTTTCTCTTGAAAGTCATTCAATGGGAGGCACGTCTGGTGCTTATCAGTACCATGCGTTTACCGCTTCTGCAAAAGTGAAAGACGTATTTGTTGAATCAACATTGCCGGGTATTGTTGAAGTCCATGTGTTACCAGTTGCTGAAGTGGTGACTTTGGAAGATAAAGAAGCACTGAGAACTGAGGTGTTACGTTATCTCAACGACGAAGATGTTAGACCGCTTACGGACCTTGTACGCGTGCATTTGGTAGAGCCAACGGCCTACACGATTGAAGCCGAGATTTACTTTAATGCAGGTATTAATACGGAGCAGGTTAAAGTGTCCATCCATCGTGCAATTGAAAACTTTATTCAATCGCATTACTTGCTCGGGAAAGAAGTACCCAGCTCGGGACTTATTGATGCCTTGCATCAAGGAGGAGTAAGAAAAGTGAAGCTTTGCTCGATGCATGACGACCTCTCACCAAGTGCTAAAAATGCCGCTTACTGTCGCGATGTGCAATTACATTTTCCAACGGAGTAAGGTGAGCTATGACAAGTTATCATAAATTACTGCCACCTGGCACATCAAAGCTGGTTCGCACTATTGCTGAGCAAGTTGAAGACTTACCGAGTAAGCTTGAGGTAACACCAACTATCCCAGAATATGTGGGCAAGCAATGGCACCCACAGACTTGCCCAGAGGCTTTATTACCTTGGCTTGCATGGTCTTTATCAGTAGATGAGTGGGATGAAAGCTGGCCGGTAGATACTAAACGGGCATTTATCGCCAATTCGGTCAAAGTGCATAAGCACAAAGGTACCGTTGGCTCAGTAAAGCGAGCATTGGCAGCGCTAGGGGTAAGCGTTGAGTTTTTTGAATGGTTTCAAGAAATTGATGATATAGCACTGGCGCCTTATCAATCAAAGCAGCCGCATACCTTTATGTTTATCGCGTGGGCGAATGAAATTCCGTATACCAGTGACGCTGTGATCTTAAGTCCAGAGCTTTACCAAGCCGTTAAAGATGTTACCGATAGTACTAAACCAAAACGTGCCCACTTCGATTTTCTAGTTGGTGCCAAAATGAGTTTAAAACTGCAAACTGCCTCTATTGCCAGTGGTTTGCAGGTTGCGAGAAAGTCAGCGCAAACTGAGGCCGTAAAAGCACCCGCTGCCACCGTATCAGCGGCATTTGCATTGGCAAGCAATAAACAAATCGCAGCGACAGGCCGGTATATGAAAAGCCAGCATGTGAATGCGTATTTACAAAGCTCTGCGCGAGCAGGGCTTCACTTAAATAACCGCCGTCATGTGGTTAGCCGAATTTATTTAACCAATGAGCAAAGATTGCCTGCCGCCAAGTTTGACTTTACGACGGAACTTGCGAGCACTTTGCACTTTACTAATCGTCGTTTTCAAGTGGCTAGATTCTACTGCCACGTATAATCATCGCAGCAATTTAGCCTACAACCGCTATTGGAATAGCGAATAAACACTTCAATTGATGTCATCAGCGTTTACCCAGCGGTAGTACCTATTGGTATAAAACCCATTGCTGTCATTTCATATCAATGTGCTTCATAAACCAGCTTATCAAACGAGCTGTGTATTGATGCGGGTTGATATCACTCAACAAAAGGAGACAGGTGCTGTGAGCACGATTTTACGGCCGACCATCACCACCGCGGGTTTGGAAGCAGTATTTAATGCCCAAAAAAATGGCTTTCAAGCGAAGATCAGCAAGGTAGGGCTTGGCACTGGCAACTATACGCCAGATCAAGGCCGCCGCCAGCTACAACAAGAAGTCCACCGCATTATGGTGGCAAGTGGCGAAGATAAGGGGAATGCCCAAATCCATATGAGTGTGATTGATGATACCGATCACAACTTTTGGGTCAATGAAGTGGGCTTTTATATCGAAAGCGAAGCAAATGGCCAAACACAAGAGGTGCTATTTGCGGTGTATTCTTCACCAGATAGGCCTATTGCTTATAAATCGGCGGAAGTCGATTTACTTCTTGCTTTTGATTTGGTGCTAACGGGCGTACCTGCCGACGCCGTTACCATCGTCGATAACGGCGTTAATCTAAATATTCTTATCGCCCCTGAACTTGCCAAGCTAGGCGCTGCGCAAATTAACAATATGACTCGTCATCTTAAACAGAAGTTTGAGTTGATGGACAAAGGAATTTTATAGGAGCAACTCATGGCATTAGAACAAGATATTGCTAATCTCATTCAGTCTACCGATGCCCTAACGGCGGTGGTAGATAATAAAGCGCAGCAGCTCGATAACCAAATGGCTGCGTTTGACACGCGTATTGCGAAAAAAGAGCAAGATGTCGACAAATTTATTCAAGAGGCGATGCCAGAAACACGCTATGTTCAGGATATTTTTATCGGTGGTTCAAAGGATTATTTTTATCCGGTGTGGTGGCGTTTTCCCAGCAACTCTGCAGGCACGAGTAAGTTAACAATCGCACGGCACTATTCTCGAAATAGTGACACTCGACCTCTAGATCCGAACCGACCTCACCAAGCTGCTTTACTGCTAGAATTAGAGGGAAATACATATCCTTGGAGCGGTGATGCTAATTTTATGCATATTAAGCGTTTTCATGAGCGTTACCATCCAACGGTTAGTCACCTTAGTTTTGCTGCACATTGTAAATCTGAAAAAGTAGACTCAACATTAGATAGTTATGGTGGAGGTGCCGATGGAAGTGTGGGGCCGTGGTGCAGCGCATACAGTGGTTTGTATCTGAGGGGCGGAGGCTTAAATTATCGTATAATTAAAAACTGGAACGGTGATGTCAAATACCATGATGGTTCTGATATGAATAGAAGAAATATTTACGAAACAACCAGTGACACATGGTCTGTTCGTTGGTACGCAGAGCCAATTCCATTTGCCGAGCGTTTAGCCCCAACACTAAGCTCAATCCCTTACGCAAACCATCCATACACACCACCAACAGCTTAAAGGAGTCACAATGGAAATTAAAACCTTAAAAATCGGTGATGATGAACTTATCAATGTGCCGGCAGATGAAAAAACACTGGCAGATTTGGGTGTCGCGAGTGCTGATATTCCGAGTATTCTAGCTGAGGCAAAGCAGGCTCAGCTTGCAGCGCAATGTATGCATGCTAGAAGTTTTGCTTACCAGAGCGAGTCAGATGGTCTTGCCTTCGATTACTTAGCGGCAATGGCCGAATTTGGTGAAGCGAGTGAAGCAGCACAAGCGGCAAAAACCGCGTGGCTGCAAGCGCGAAGCACCATTAAAAATCGCTATCCAAAACCGTAATAACACCAAGCTACAACGACTTTAGGCTATTAAGCCCACCATTCGGTGGGCTTTTTTATGCCTGATTTACCGCTGAGATAACACTCGGCATTCCTTTTACAAATTGTATTAACCATATGGAGAAAAAATATGGCATTAGAACAAGATATTGCCAAATTGATTGAGGCGTCAAACGACCTCACCGCAACCGTCGATAATAAAATTCAAGATATTACGGCGACTTTAACTAGCAGCGTTGTTGATGCAAAAAATAAAGTCAACGCGGAGTTAGGCAAAATAGATCAAAGGTTTGATTCTGCCCGCAAAAAGCAGTCGCATTTTCGCGTGACTAAAAACCAAGCATTAATTCCCAATGAGGCAGGCACTTTTCCACACTCTTGGAGTGGTGGTTATGTAAAAGAAGCAAGACTTTTAGAAACAGTTACAACTGGAGTCGAAACAGACCAAAGAACACCGCTCGCAAGAGAGTTTTTACGAGCAATTAATTCCGACACCAAATACTTTGCGGGTAAATTTAATATCTGGGAGCTGGAATATTACCCAAACCGCCGGGGCGAGAGTGCACATCTATTTGCTTATTTAATGTACCAGTACTTTAGAGCACCAACTTTGGTCACTGTCGCGGCTATCGTAAAACATATTCGTGGAGTACTACCCAATGGGTTTTGGTGTGAAGGTTTAGAGGCAAATCAAGAGGCGAAGCTTTGTGGTAAAACCATTTATTTCGGTCGAAATAAATATAGCCACTGTCACCCTTATGTTCATGGTCAAGGTAAACCTGAAGATGAAACTGGCGTGATTCAAATTGCCCTTCCTGCTGTGGTAACTGGAGATGTTCCGCTAGACGGTTGGGGACAATTCGCCTATTTAGGTGACGCTACACAACATGCTTACGACTAAGGAGAATAAAAATGGCAAAACTAATAGTAAATAACCAAATTGTTGACAAGTTCTACGACGCCAATACCCCACATTTTGTAACGCAAGAGTTTGTTGAAGATACATTTGGAGTGGGAACAACATTCACATTAGAGCTAAGTGCAGTTGAGACAGCACTACAGAGCAAGCAGTCTGCGCGTGAGCAAATTGCTCAACAAGTTGCAGACACAGACACATTGCTCGGTACAACGGCAGATACGGCACAATTACTGTTGAAAGAGCTGAGCAGTTTGGTTACTTCACTTAGCACCGCGCAATCACTGGATGACGTTAGAGCTTCTGTGAGTGGACTTAAAGATAAGATTGGCCATATCCACGCTGATGTGCAATCGGGAAGCTTAACTTTTCCGTACCAAGTGAAAGGCGAAGCACAGGTGATGCACGAAATCGCCGAGCGTGCAAATGGCGTCAGCCAAGCACTGCAAAGCAACGTTTAAACATACCTACCACAAGCACCCAGTCATTTTTGATTGGGTGCCTTACAACAGGCCCCATTATGTCTTTAACTAACTTCAGTGCGGTCAGTCTGAGTCAATTACCCGGATCCGATTTACTTGAACCCGTTGAATTTAAATCACTTTATCACGAACTAAAGCAAGCCGTAGAGCACGCCTGCCCAGAACTTTCTGAGCTACTACCTAGCGACCCCATCGTCAAGCTGATGGAAGTTTTTGCTTATCGAGAGCTGCTATTACGTCAACAGATTAATGAAGGCGCGCAGCAGGTGTTGCTGGCAAAAGCCACGAGCAGTGAACTCGATTATCTGGGTAATCGTTTTGCGGTGATACGAGAAGCTGGGGAGAGTGATGAGCGCTTTCGAGCGCGTATTCAATTGGCACTAGAAGGGTTTAGTACAGCAGGGCCAATTGGTGCTTATTGTTTTCACACGCTTAAAGCCTTACCTCAAGTTAAGGATGTTTTTGTTGAGTCTCCCGAATTTGAGCTGCTTCAGGTCGAGCCGCCATTATCAGACTTAGTACCAGAGCATACGAAATTGCTGCATTGCAGCCATGCCGCTAGGCTTCAAGATGCCGCGCCGGGGGATGTTGCCATAACGGTGCTGACAAATAGAGGCAATGGCATACCAAATCAAGACGAAATCACAGCAATTACAGAGCATTTGTTTCATGAAGACATTAGGCCTCTGACAGATAGGCCACGAGTACTCTCAGCAGAAGTAAAAGAATTTACCCTCCGCGCCACGCTTTATTTATATCCAGGCCCTGATGAAGAAAAAGTGAGATCTACAGTAGAGCAAAGCGTGCAGCAATGGTTAAAAACACATCATAAGCTTAATCATGATATTCGGTTGTCTGGGCTTTACAGTGCGTTACACCAAGCAGGTGTGCAACGTGTTGAGCTGCTCTCACCTACCGCCGACATTATCAATACCCCTTGGCAGGCTGCGTTTTGTACACAAGTGGAGATAAACATTGCAGGAAGAGATATTTAATACACTATTACCGCACGCAAGCACTAAGCTTGAGCATGCGCTGGCAAAGGCGCTAAGCAAAGTTTCCGCGACTCCTATTCCACTCGGTAGCCTTTGGGATCCATGGCGATGTCCGGAGCATTTTTTACCTTGGCTTGCGGATGCACTTAGTGTGGACTTTTGGGATAGCGCTTGGCCAATTGAAGTGAAGCGTAAGATTATAGCGAATAGCGTGCCCGATCATCGAATAAAAGGGACGGTTAGTTCGATAAAAAGCGCGCTCTCCACTCTAGCCGCAAAAGTTGAGCTTAAAGAGTGGTGGCAACAAGAAGATCCTCACGCGTTTACGCCGCATTCTGCACAGATCATTGCTTTGGCCGCTCAGAACCTAGACCCAGCAGGCAGCACGCTACTGACTCCTAAGTTGCAGGCACAACTTTGGCAAGCTGTGGTGATGACAAAACCATGTCGCAGCCAAATTAGTTTGCGTGTAGGTGTACAGCAAAGTACAAGCTTATCGCTCAATACCGTCAGTCAGTCTGCGAGCCTCCAGCGCATATGGATGCCTCAACACACAGATAATGTTGCAAATTTAAGCCAGTTGTATCTTGCTGGAACTTCTGTTTTGCAAGGGGTGGGCAAAATATCCGGTGAAGTGCGCTCTGATCTCAAAAGTGCTTCCAATCTTTATGTTCACGCAGCGCTCTTTGCTATCCAAATCCAGCGACAGTCGTTTTATTGCTATTAATACCTAAACACGCTCAAGCTGCTGCAAAAACAAACTTGAAGATTAACAGACTCTAAAGGAATGACTCATGGAACAATTTACGCCGCTTATTACGCAGGCGGGATTAAACGCGGCCGTTAATGCCAAAGCTAATGGTTTTACTATTGATATTAGCGCGATTGCGGTAGGCACTTTTGGCTATACGCCGTCTCGTAGCCAAACTAGGCTGCAAGGTGAAAAAAATCGAGTGGCGATTGCCGGCGGGCAAGTTGTTGGTGACGGGCAATTTCATATTACCGGACATTTTATTGACGATGCTGAGTACGCGGTGCGCGAAGTGGGTTTTTATCTTGCAGATGGCACTTTGTTTGCCGTTTGGTCGCACCCGCAAAATGTACTTTTTTATCAAACTCCCATTGCACAAATAGTACAAGGGTTTGATCTGCTGTTAAGTGCTGCACCCGTAGATGCTATCACGATTAATACTACAGGCGATTTAACGCTTTTCTATGCCGGTGAATTTCTCGACATGCTGATGGCACAAACCCAACAACTGAGTGCGCAAATTCAAGCGAATCACCGACAAATTCAATTCAACAACAGACTACTACAGCTAGGAGTGTAATATGGCGGATTATCAGCCAATGACATTAGAGCAGCGCATCGCCGCACTGCAAGCCGAGAACGGCAAACTAATCGATTCAAATAATGTCCTCACCCAAACCGTGATCGGCAAAATGGGGGAGATTAATCATGCGCTGAGTGACGCGCAGCAAGATATTAATGAAGCGGTTGCTTTGGCAGGAGCAAAAACAGATCAAGCGATCCTTAGTTTTGCGGATAGTCACTCTGATCTCAAAGTGAGTTATTATGATCAAGTTGCGCATTCAAAGGCTTCACTTGGGGTAGTTGCTGATCCAGAAGATGAATCTCGCTCTGAGTGGGTATTAGTGCCAACGACGAGCATTGGTTACCATATTTATCCAACTGTTGGTGCACTTACCAAAATTCATTTAGTTCATGGGCACTCATATTCGCCCGGGTACAGTGAAGCGCCGCAATATGAGCGCGACTGGAGTGTAACCTATATGCAATTTGTTTTTGCGAACTCAGCGGCGACGAGTGCAGAGATCAATGAGCAACTGAACGCAAATAGCGTGAGCGTTAGAAGTTTTGGAGGCTGGTGGAATGGTGCATCGACAGGCTCAATTCCTGTATTAAGGTTCTCTCAACATCATCCATACTCGAGGTTATTTGTGCGATTTATTAACCGTACTTATGCCCCTGCTGCAACTTCAGAGCCACCACAAAACATCGTTGAATTTGGTGGTAACGCCACTTTTGCTGTTGACCGTGTTATTAACTATCCAAGAATCGAGGTGTAATTATGCAAGAACAAATTCCTTCACAACAAGATCATTTAGCGACACTCGCGTATCTAGACAAGCAAGTAAAGCGCGGGCAAATAAGCCGAGAAGTGGCGGATGTAGAATCTATTATTGGGACTACTGCAGATACAGGTCACTTGGTATTAGTTGAGTTTATTAAACTGCTTGATAGCCTCAGCAAAGCAACAACACTTGCCGAGATGCGTGCAGCGGCATCACAGGGGCGTGACGGCTTAGGTACATTAACCACAAAAGTGCTGAACAATGAGATTCAGTTTCCCTATCAAGGTAAAGGCGCTGAAAATGTTTACCAAGAAATCGAATCTCGCGCTACTGGTGTTACAAGCATTTTAACGTCTCCAGAATAAGGTACTCTATGGCAAATCAATCAATCGATCTTTCCACTTTGCCTGCGCCAAACATCCTTGAACCACTTGATTTCGAAAGCCTGTTCCAAGCACGTAAACAACGTTTTATTGAACTTGCACCTGAATATGCCGAAGCGCTAGCGCTTGAAAGCTCGCCGCTTGCTATTTGCTTGCAAGTTGAAAGCTATCGCGAGCTGTTATTACGACAGCGTGTCAATGAAGCCGCGGCGGCGAATTTGTTAGCCACCAGCCAAGGCGCCGATCTTGAGCATCTTGGCGCTTTTTATGGGGTGGCTCGGTTGCCCGATGAGCATGACGAAACCTTACGAATGCGTATTCGCAACAGCACCATAGCGTCCAGTACGGCAGGTAGTGCGGCGCATTATCGTCATCAAGCCATTGAAGCTGCACCGGGATTTATCAAGGATGTGTCGGTGCAAAGCCCAGGGGACGGGCTGGTGGTGGTAACGGTACTCGCAAAGTTTGACACTGATGCAGAACAGGTTTTAGCACAAGTTAAAGAGAGGCTATTTGACGACTCAGTGAAAATGCTAACAGACACGTTAGAGGTCAAACTTGCACAGCCCGTTTGGGTAGATGTTGAAGCAGAGCTTTATCTCAATACTCATGCTTCTGAACTTATTATCAATAAGCTGGAGCAAACGTTGCAAGACAACTGGCTCAACATCACGACACTTGGTTGGGATTTAACGCCAAGCTGGCTGCATGCGCAATTACATAGTACTGGAATTAGGCATATCGAACTGCTTGCTCCAACACAGTTAATTGATGTGGCAGCCCATCAGTACGTTATGCCCAAGTCAATCTCGCTGACATTAAAGCGAGGCTAAGATGACGTTATTACCTCCTAATCACACTTTGCTGCAACGGCGATTGCAGCAAAGTGTTGCCGTGAGTGACGATATTCATTCGGGTATATCAAGGTTATCTGGGTTTAAGGCCGAACCGCACGACAACTTGCTGATGTGGCTCGTTTGGGAGTATGGCTTGGAAGCTATTTTGCCTTACAGCCAAGACCTTCGTGAAACTATCAAAGAAGGTCTGGTTTGGCAGCGACTTCGTGGTACACCAAAAAGTGTAGACATCGCGCTCAATTGGCTCAACTTTGACGAGGCTGAGCTTAAGGTTGATAAACCCGGGCGTCACTTTTATCGCTATCAATTGGCATCTGGCAAAATTCCAGGGAACAAGGCGCTTAAAGATATACATCAGCTGCTTGGACTATCTGCTCCAGTAAGAGCCAAACTCTCACGTATTTATCATGGTTATGATGTGCGTGAACTGAAGTTGTCTCAAAGTGGTTTTGGAGCGCTTCTATCTGATGTTTCTGGCGTGCCATTTCATGACGGCGATAACACGCTATGCAAAGTCAGCTTTGGTCGCAGCCACCAGCAAGGTGTGAGTCATAACATGACGAATGCCTCCGTACACCTCAGTAGAACACATAGTCAGCGCAGTCATTACCTCACCACAAAACGCTTGAGTGAATACAAGCTCAGCGACAAAGAGCCTTCACAACTGCCTGTGAGCTCAGCCCGAATCAGGCTGCTTTCGCAGCATCGCGTGTGGTCAACTCGCTCGTGGCAGGGCGAGTGGCAACAAAGCTGGACTAAAGCCGACGCGTTTGTCGGTGATCCGCTTCATGCAGCGACTGTCCATTGGCAACACCGTCAAATGATGCCGCTCTCAACTGCGCTCGCCACCACTGGACGGCTTAATGTTCATTGCAGTCGTTTCCAAGTGGTGCTCCCAGAATAATACTCTCCAAATAAATGGAACTCTCAATGCAATCATCACAATTTGCGTCTGTTGTATGGACGACCCCGGGGCTTGCCAAATTGACGCAGGCGCTAGAGCAAGGACAAGCTTTTACGTTGACGCATTTGTCCGCAGGAAGCGCAGGTTACATTGCGTCTCACTTGCAAACTCAGTTACGACAAGAGCGCCAAAAGGTCCCGATATTACAGGCGGAGCAACTCACTTCAACACAAGTGCGTTTTAGCGCAGTGTTTGAGGGGGAAGCCAATTACCCAGTTAAAGAATTAGGAATTTGGTCTGGCAGCACCTTAGTCGCGGTATATAGCGCAGGGGGTGAAGTGCTGAATCATAAAAGCAAAGACGTAGCCTGGTTAGAAGTCATTTCGCTTAACCTCGCAGCGCTGCCTTCACTGCAAGTCAGTTTTGAAACTGGCGTGCTTAACACCAATATTTTTATGGCAAAAGAGCTGGCTACATCTGTTTATGCACATCTTAGACAAGGTAAAAGTCTGATTCAGCAAGCCAACCAAACCATGCAACTGGCGATGCGCCTGCGCAAAGCAAACATAGGATAATACATGACCATAGAATCACAACTTGCCCAGTTGCAACAGGCCGCAACTGAGCAAACCGAAGCAAGTGTTCAACTTGCCAATAATATCACCGAAGGCTTACAGGAAATTGATCAGGTTAAGCAAGATATTGCAAAAACCTATCAAACGGTTAATCAGAACAACCAAGCGCTGAATGATTGGCAAACTCAGTCTGGCAGCGTCAACCTTAAAGATCTAAACGGCAACAGCCATACACTGCCAACCCTAAAATCACTTGTTGCAGATGCACAAAGCGTTAACCCGCATCCCCATGTAATGACCAAAGCCCAGTTTGATGCACTGCGCGATATGCGTAAACAGCAATATGCGGGAAGTGGGTTTGTGGAGTGGGGAAAGCACAATTCCAGTGTACACAATGTAAAAGTGAATGAAGGTATTTGGCAGTATGTAGCGCCCTCAGCAAGGAATACGCTGATTATGGGTGAAGCCGCATCAAATACAATAGCAGGAACCTCTAAAACAATATATCCGGTTGTGAATATCGACGGGGTTACACATCATGTTTCTAGAGTCGCGCACACTAGCACTCAATCTATTTTGAAATTTCCTCCTGCACCAGACGGCACCAAAACCTATGATTCAGCTTCAGGCACCGTCACCCAGCATAGTAATGCTGCAACCGCATTTGCAGCAGAAACCGCTACCAATAAGGTGATCACCTCTCGTAAAGACTTAGTATTTTTGGAATCTTGGCACGAGAAAATTGCAGATAAAGACGTCGTGTATCCACTCGGTAATGTGCAATATGGTGCAAATAACTATAAGGGCATTGCCCTTCGCAATAACCTCGTTGCTCAGGGGTACTCCGCATTTGGTGAATGGGATACTCGTACAAAGGGGCATGGCGTTAAATGGTCATCGCTAACAGAGCCGCAAAAGGCTATTTTCCTTGGAGAGCCTGAGCATAATATTTACTACGACCCAAAAGCCAAAGCGTATATTCAGGTTAGAAATCGAGTTAGGGTGATTGAGGGGGTTGGGGATAATTGGTATCGAGTTCAAGCTGACGGCGTTACAGTCGTCAATCAATTTTTAGGCTACAGTTCTGGCAACCAAACAAGTGTGGTTAAGCCTCAAGGAGCAAGTACTGAATTACTTGATTTAGGTGCTCACCCTGCAGGTAATAGGGGGATGTATAAAACACCATTTACAGTACTATCGAATTCTGAAGCAGGTCTAGGCGCGTTTGTGGCTTGTCGATACGACGGTTCACCTGTGTCTGGCGTGTCGTCAAATAACAAATGTTATGCTTTACCAATTGCTTTGGTACAGCGTCTCAACCAAGGTGCCTATCATCCGAGTTACAACCCATTGGGGACGACAGGTTTTTCACGTAGTGATTTGCCTGATAGCCAAGGCCATGCTGTGACATGGAATAGCGCTGCTTTAAAGCAAAAACCAGTATCCACACAGCAATGTTTCGATTCGAATATAGCGAGAATACCTGCAGGTGGAATCGATTGGGGCAGCATTAATGTTGCTTATAGCGGACGGCCTGATCAATACAAATATCATGACGCCATCTATGCAGGCCAAGTGGAAGACTTACGTTTGAATGCTAAGAGGCTTCATACAGAAAAAGTGAGAGAAAGTAAGCTGAGTGATGCCATTGCAGCTAAATTCAGAGGTAAGGAAACTCTTCCATTTACCAAGGTAAAATCGGGCAACTGCTATGACTCAGCTGTCACAATTTATTTGTTTAAAAAAGGCATGAGTTCAGAAAGTAGCCTAATTGGAGATGACAAGCTATACAACGGTAGCAGATTAATCTCAAGCTACCCAAACCAAACTAAATTTAAAGCATCTCCAATTGCAATAAAGTTTACTGACGAGGGGAATACAAACTTAACTACTTTTGCTGGTGGCGTCACTCTCAATCAATGGTTGGTTTTGGACGAATTCTCTATTGAGGGAAATGGCAACTTGATTGCCCTTACTAACCCAAACACGGGAAATTTAAATTGGTTCAATACAGGTAGAGCATCCACAATACAGGCTGAGTTATTATTTCCTACAGCTCAAAGTGGTGCAGAATTTGATATTTTGCCTTGGACTGACATTGTTGCTACGCCTGACAACTTTAAATCTACATTTCCTGACGGGGTACAAGGACAATGGATACCAAAGTTACCAGACGGGACAGCTGGTTATCCACTAAATCGGAAGCTATCCGGTGATACGTTATCAGCAACCTTCACTATCGACCAGGGACAAACTTGGGTTAAAAATAATGTGCCGTTTGATCCTGTAAAAAATATAAATTCAGCAAGCTGGAATGCGAATACCGTGGCATTGTTGCAGTATCAGTCAGACTCCGTGTTCACTCATGCAGCAACAAATTCAGCGATCTGTGGGGATATAGGGCGAGTCTATACGACCCAAGCATATTTGAGTCACTATGGGAATCGACTGCTGCCTAGCTTAACAGGGCAGGTTGGTAAACGTAATAGCAGTGCTTATTTTCAAGAGTACCTGAATGTTTCAAAACACGCATATTATAGCCCAAACCAAACTCTTGGCTGGACAAGGCGCACAGGTGATGAACCAATCCATGAACCATTAAATCTTGATGTTCCGAATGATAATTCGCCAGCAGTAAAAGCGTTATCGACAATTACTGAAAAGAACGGGCTGCTGTATTTACAGTTTCATGGTACGGAACTCAAATATAAATCAATTCATCTACGTGATGTTGAAGTCATTGAAGCCGGTGTTGAAGCGAGCGTTGTTAAAGGGAAGGTATACAGGCTGCAAGGGTTTGATAACGGTCACTTAAATAGACCTGTCATTGCGCTACAAGATAGGTTGAATTTCACTTTTTCAGCGTCTGCATTTGATGGCTATCGCGTCGTAAATGATGGCCGCATCATGACAAGTTCAGGTGCAGAATATTCACTCATTAGAGTCCATAACAATGACTGGGGCGATGACCAAACGATCCCAATTATCGATCGCGAAAACACCAAAACCGATCTCAACGGCAATACCGTCAAAGTGTTCTGCCATCACACCCTATTCCCAATAGGAATTGCACATAATGGATAAGGAGAGTGCGATGAATACTGAGTCTGAGAACCTCACGGCTGATGCAGCAGATACCGCTACAGTGAGTTTTGCTGATGTGCAAACAAAAATCATGCTGCGTCACCCTCAAGAGCAGATTGACGAAGCGCTACAACTTGCCATTGAGCAAGAAGAAACGGCATATCGCGAGGCGCATGCCGCGTGGCAGACTGAAACGACTGAAGTGCAGGCACAGATAGCAGAGGCGCAAGCGCATAATGCCGCTAGTCCAGATGAACTAATGCCTGTGCCACCGCTACCAGCGGAGCCTATGCTGGACTTGCAAGCGAGAAGAGCGTGCTATCGTGTTGAGCATGTGGAGGTGGACTTAGCATTAACCACAGAAACGGTTGACTCGCGTATAGAGTACGACGACGAAGCGCGAGTGGCTTATCACCATCCTGCTACTATTTCACATACTGAACAACAAATAGCAGACACTAAACGTGAACGCTTTAAAAGTCAGCGTGCAGCGAATGTGGCGTCAATCGCCGTTGAAGTGGACGGTCTGGTGTTTGATGGTGATGAACAAAGTCAGCAACGTATGGTTCGAGCCATACTGCTGATGACAGACAGTGACACGCAGCGTTGGGTGCTTGCCAATAACGCTGTGGCCAATGTGACCAAAGCACAACTTACCCAAGCTTGTTTACTTGCCGCAGAGCAACAATCCGACCTCTGGATTGAATCTTACTAAACCTCTACTTTCTCACCGAGCTTAATCTTTAGCTCGGTTTCATTTCTTTAAGGAGCAGTCCTTGGCCACTTTAACACTTCAAGGCCGAAAGGCGCTTGCACGGCTAATGCAGCAGCAGGCTATTTATTTGGCGTGGGGAAACGGCGAATCAAGTTGGGATAATACTTTGCCGCCAACCCCTACCAATACCACACAACTCACCAATCTCATTGGTTATCGCAAGGCAAAGCAAATTCGCTTTTGTGAGCCGGATGAACAAGGCGAAATTCAGGTACCAACCGGAAAGTTCCGTTTAAGCGATACGGCCAGCCAACATCTATATTGCCAATTCACCTACGACTTCGAAGATGGCTTGGGTGAGCATATTCGCGAGCTTGGTTTAATGCTTGGTACGACACCAAAAACGGGCATTCCAGCTGGAAAATATTACCTCTTACCAGACGAGGTTGCAGAGGCTGGTGAGCTTATTTTGCTTGAGCATCGCTCGGCGCTATTTCGTGATCAAGGGGTACGCGAAACGTTTGAGTTTGTGATCAGTTTTTAAGAAGAAAGCAATGATAAAAGATTATTACCAGCAGTTTGATCCAGCAAAGCAATACAGTCAGCTATTGTTTCGAGCGAGTAAAGGGTTGCAAAGTCGTGAACTTAACGACCTGCAACTACAGTCTCAGCACCATGTAAAAGGCATCGCTGATGTATTGATGAAAGATGGGGATGTGGTTAAGGGGGGCGAGGTGGTTATCGACCAAGCTCATGGCGTTGCAACCATTGGCGCATCCTCAGTATATTTACAAGGCGCGGTACATGATGTCGACACTAAACAGTTAGCGATTGCGCTAAATAAACTCGAAATTGTCGGAGTGTGGTTAGCAAAGGAAGTGGTGACAGAGCTTGAAGACTCAACACTTAGAGATCCAGCCATTGGCGCACACAATTTTGATGAAGCGGGTGCCGCGCGACTGAAAATCTCGGGCCGTTGGGGGCTGAGCGACAGCCTTGACTATCCCAATAGCGACTTTTTTCCCGTTTACCAAATCGATCATGGCACGCTTATCGTTAAGCAGCCGCCGCCACAACTAGACTCAATTACCAGCGCGCTTGCGCGTTATGACCGAGAGTCAAATGGCGGGAGTTATGTGGTGAGCGGGCTCAATGTTAGCTATCGAGAGAGTACGGCAAGCCACCAGCACTTTAATGTGCAAGAGGGAAAAGCGCATATCAATGGCTATGAAATAGCGTTTAACACCGCACTGCCTGTTACGTTGCCAAACGACCCCGATGTACGAGAGGTGATCAATGAGCCGAGCCGATTTAGTGCCAATGCCCAAGGCGCTATGCGAATTGATTTAGACTTTGCACCGGTGCAGCGCATTGATCAGGTGACCGCAGAGGTGAAAAAGCGTACCTCTCTGACTAGAGGCCACGCGCAAACCAGCCAAAATACCGATCCCTTTGATGATGACTCTGTCATTGAAATTTTGCAGATCTCACAAGGTGGCATTGAATATCAGCAGGGTATCGACTTTATCTTTACCCGTAATCATATTAGCTGGCGTGATGGTGGCAATAAGCCAGCTTCAGGCACGTCGTATGACGTGGTGTATACCTATCGCCGACTTATTGAAGTTGATGCCGACGAAACCGGGTTTTGGCTCGAGCAGCAGTTAAACGAAGCGGAAGAAATGCTCGAAAATGGCCTTGTGGTCGTCGATTATCACTGGTTTATGCCACGTATTGACCTGCTCGTGCTTACCCCCAATGGTCATGTTGAACGGATCAAAGGTGCACCCGACAGAATCAACCCGCAAGCACCTTTAGTGCCTCATCAACACCTGGGGCTTGCCCAAGTGCAGCAACACTGGGGGAGTGCGCCACCACATATCCAAAATATTGCGATTGAAGCGGTACAAATGACAGATCTTGCGTTGATGCAACAGCAGATCTCAGATTTATACCAATTGTTGGCCATTGAACGCCTACGTAACGATACCAATGCCCAGTCACCTACTAGCAAATACGGCGTGTTTGTTGACCCGTTTTTAGATGACGATATGCGCGATATTGGACTTGAACAAAGCGCTGCTATTGTGGATGGCGAACTTATGCTGCCAATGGCCGCAGAAATAACTCAGCTGTCACAACCACAAATCCAGACATTACCGTACGAACTTGAAGATGTCTTAGTACAAGAGAGCCGTACTGGGGAGATGAAAATTAACCCGTATATGGCATTTGAACCACTGCCTGCGGATGTCACGTTAACCCCAAGTGTTGATCATTGGACACAAACCCAGACTCAGTGGACAAGCCCCATTACTCGCAGGTTAACTAGCGGTGGAGGGCGTGTTCGTCGCGTTATTACTCAAACGAGTACTGAGCGAGTTGGTGTGCGCCGTCAGCAAGCCGAGTTCTTGCGCACTCGGTGGGTCAACTTTGCTATTTCTGGGTTTGATCCAGGTGAGCAACTGGACTCACTGTTATTCGATGGCATTGAAATTATTTCAGAGGTGCAAGCATGATCCAAGCAAATACACGCGGTGAATTAGCTGGTCGATTTAAAGTGCCAAATAATGTTCCCGCCGGAACTAAACTGGTGCGATTTATTGGTAAGCAAGGTTCGGCAGGAAGCGCTAGTTATACTGGCAGTGGCGTGATTGAAGTGGAAACATTGAGGCGCGTAAATAGTATTATTACTCAGCGTTTTGACCCACTCGCACAAACCTTTATTTTGGAGCAATCGCGATTTATTGCCGGTGTTGAATTATGGTTTACCGCCAAGGGTCAGGAAGCGGTAGAAGTACAAATTCGTGAAGTAGTACAAGGTATTCCTACACAAACCGTGCTGGCAAGTAGCAAATTAAACAGTGATGAGATAAAGCTAAATGACCAACCGACACTGTTTACCTTTACGCCAACCTTTTTAAATGCCGATCAGGAATATGCGTTGGTTGTGTTAACTGATGGGGCCGAGCACAGTGTTGCTATTGCAGAGCTCGGTAAGCTTGATCAGGCGCACAACTGGGTGACCTCTCAGCCGTATCAAGTAGGGGTGTTGTTATCATCAAGCAACGCTAGCACCTGGACGCCACATCAGGATAAAGATCTCACATTTAGGTTAAAGGCCGCCAAATTCACTGAGCAAAGTAGACGAATTGAACTTGGAGAGGTAGAGGTTGAACAAGTAACGGATTTAATGCTTTTAGCTGTAGTCCAGCGCCCAAGTGCAGATACTCAAGTTACCTTTGAACTCACGTATCCTACTGGCAATAAAGAAAAAGTGCTAAGCGTTCAAGAGTGGCAACCAAGTACGCTTGGAGAAACCATAACTGGCAAGGTGAAGGTCGCTGCTGTATTGACGGGAACACAAAGCTTAACGCCAGTACTTTTTGCGGGCAGCCAGTGTGTTCATGGGCAAGTCGCGCAAACCGGAGACTATATCTCTCGTGAGCTGCGCTGTCGTTTAGGCGGTGACTTAACGGTGAGCTTTGAAGCGAATATTCAAAGCCACTCAGAGGTACAAGCCTTGATGCAAAAAGGGGATGTTTGGCTACCGCTCGAACTGGATAGCAGTTCAGTACTTAACGATGGTTGGCAGCAGTTTAATTACACCTTTAACGGTGTTGATACTGCGACAACACGGGTGAAACTGGTACTGAAGGGTACTCCGGCACAGCGCCCTAGAGTACGAAATTTACGTACATTTACCTTGTAGGAGCAATTGTGGACATCAATCAATTTACTCCATTTCAGCAATATCCACTCCCTCACCCAGATAATCTACTTGAACAAGATGTACAGCGATTGATCAATGCGCTTAAGGCAATTGATGCAGATATCCACCAGCAGCAATTGGCACATCAACAAGCTCAAGTAGATATAGACAAGCGCTTTAGACGGCTTCGGCTAAATCAAGTGTTGGGTGAAACCCTGCTACCAATTTAAAGGATTTATAAGAGGAAATTATGGCAACAATTCAACAAGCCGTTCAGGTAATGGTCGACAAACTGGTCGCTGATATGAACGGCAGCACTCCGCTGAGTGCAGAGGAGCAAACCTTAGTCACGAATGCAATTGCACGGCTCACAGATAACGCTAAGCTTGAACAAGCCGTTGTAGCCGTTGCACAGGAACATTTGGATGACTCAACCCAGCTATTGCAACAGGTTGCAACTTCAGCGATCAACAATATTGATTCTGCTAAAGCTGATTTAACCGCGTCGACCGCTGAGCTGGTTACCAGAGCTGCAAAGCTGGCGCTATTGGATCAAATAGCTCCATTGACGCAACAAATTAATGAAGTGGTTGCGAACAACACTGCTGCAACACCAAAAACCTTATTCGCGATAAAAAACATTGATACGGCGAATAGTCATGCTAATTTTCGCCGCTCCACATCGGTTTTGGCTGTCTATAATAGTGATGGTACTTCCTATCTCACTCGACCAAGTGTTACCGCGAATGCAGCAACGGACACATGTCGTTTAGATCATTTACAAATTAGCCAAGATGGCACGTCATCTACCGTAATAAAATCAAGCTTTGTCCATAATAATGCCTTTGAGCAAAACCCCGCGACTAAGGTGTATCAACATGGCGCAAGTGCCATTGTGCCGCTGGGTTTAAAAGCACAACCTAATAATATTAATTTTGAAATCGTATATAGCACCCAAGAGTCTCTATCAGCGAATGCGACGGAGTATGGTGGTATCTTTGTTTTAGGGCAGGGATTTACCTCGCGTACTTTGCCAAAGCAAGATCTCAATGCCCGAGATAAATTTGGTATTCCAACACGGTCTAGTTACAACCATAACGAGGTAGCTGTGTTGTATAACAACCAAAAGCACTGCTTAGTGGTTATCGACTCGGGTACTAACTTGGTTGTGGAAAAATATCGTGATGGCAACCACATTACTAATATTGCCATTGCGAATGCAGCTGAATATCAGAATTATGTGGATAGCGGTGACTTTACAACGATGGTATTTATCGCAAATACCTTAGCACAGCCGTATGGAATAAATCGCTATAACCATAGCGAAGGGGCGATGTCGAACTATTCATATAATTACTACGGTTACTTTGGTCTACTTGGTAGTGAAGTAAAAATGGCAGGTGATAAATTCAACGCACATTATCTCTTCACAGAGGAGCAGAAGCTTCAGCCGATCAATTATATTTTTACTAGTAATAGTGAGCCATACCGTACACAAAGTTCAAATGGTACTGAGAATAGTGAAGGTGAAGTGAATGTGGTCATGGAAACACTAGATGGCGAGTTACTGAGTTCGTATTGCTATCGTTCTAAGGCCGATAGCTTAGGATACGACGGGGGCGTAATAGCAACAGCCATTCAAGCGATGAATCCATACTCACATATCGGTGTTATCAATGAACACTACCTATATAACCAGTATGGCCTTGCCAGAACCTGTCGCGCGATTTAAGGAGTAAAAATGAATATTTATTACGACAATAATAAAGGGATGTCTATTGCGGGTAACTTTTGGTTGGTACACCCGAAAACGGGTGAGCAATGGAATAAAGAGTCGGTAGCACAATTTATAGCTGAAGCTCAGTTAGAGACTGAAGAAAACTCTGAAGTTGAGTATTTAAAACAGCAAGTCATTACGCGCATAAAGCAACTCGCTTATAGCAAATTGCAATCGGAGCAGTGGCGAGTAGAGCGCGCAAAAGAGCGCGAGTTGAGTGAGCGGTTGAACGGTAATGAAGAAGGTGCAGCAACAGAGCGTGCAAACCTACTAGACATTTTGCAGCAAAGAGAAGTGGTGCGTGAAAAAAGCGGTGAGTTAGAAGCAGCGGTGCTTAGCCTTACTACTCAAGCTGAATTACTACAGTTTGTGATTGCGTTCTAATAATTTCACAGCAGGTCAGGATTGACCTGTTTTACTCCCTAAAAATCAGTAAGATAGACCTATGCTTGAGAAAGTTAACAAGCACACAGGTTTCCAATCTCCAAGGCCCACAAGCAAGTGTTTGCTGTGGGTTTTTTATTTTCTGTTCAGTACCGGAGGGTGCAATGCCATCATCTCAGTTGATCGATTTATCTAAGCTAACACCTCCAGAGCTATTAGAAAATCTGGAATATGAACAAATTCTGGAGCAGTTGAAAAGTAAATTGAGTGAGTTAGTTCCAGATGTTAGTAAGACACTAGAGCTAGAATCAGAGCCTTTAACACAGTTACTCAATACATTTGCATATCACAGCATGCTGCTTAAAGGACGAATAAATGACACCGTCAAAGGTAACTTGTTGGCGACAGCAACAAATAGTGACCTAGACCATATTGCAACACGTTATGGTGTAAGCCGTTTGCCAGAAGAGTCAGATGAACGGTTTAGACACCGAATACAACAAGCATTCCATAGTCTAAATACGGCTGGAACAGCTGAAAGTTATCGCTATCATACATTTTCTGCAGATAGTCGCGTCAAAGATGTTCATGTTACAAGTCCTTCACCTTGCCATGTGATTTTGACCATTTTAAGTCATGAATCAGCCAACGGTATACCTTCAGACGCACTACTGAACAAGCTCAGAGCAACGTTTGGACTCAAAGCAGATGCGGCTGATACCGTATCTGATGTGCTTGCATTGCAAAAAGTGCGGCCCATTGGTGACAGAGTTGAAATTGTGCCAGTGACAGTGAAGCCCTATACCATCAATGCCCGAGTGCAACTAGCCCCGGGACCAGGCAAAGCACAAGTTAAAGCACAAGTGTTGGCCAATTTAAAAGATTTCTTTGCACAAACTAGTGTCATGGGCACTGCGATAAAGCGCTCAGCACTGTTTGCCACTTTATATAGTAGCGGTGTGGAAGATGTCGTACTCGCTGGACCGAGTGAGAATGTCATAATTGCGAGCCATGAAGTCCCTTGGTGTGAAAATGGCATCGCTGGCGTGATATTTGAAGGTGATGTGTGAGTGATAGTAAACCAGTACACCGAGGAACTGAGCTGATTGAGCAAATACAAGCCACTCAATCCCCAATTTTTACTGTGCTGAATGGAGCGGCAAATTGCCTAGAAACATTATGGCAACCTGAGACTTGCCCAATCGAATTATTACCTTGGTTGGCGTGGAGCCAAAGTGTTACGCAGTGGGATGAGCAGTGGCCAGAGCCTATAAAACGGCAGATCATTGCGCAAAGCTATGAACAACACAAACACCTTGGGACGCGTTTTGCCATTATTAACGCGTTAGCGCCTTTTGGATATGACACCCGTATAACAGAATGGTTTGAACAAGTACCCAAAGGCCCTGCCGGGACAATCGCTATTGATGTTGCGGTGTCTGATAGGGGGCTCAATGAGTCGTTATATCAGCAGATATTTCAAACCATCTCAGCGAATAAACGCCATAGTATTCAGTTTAATTTATCGCTCAGTTTATTATCTACAGCAAAAATTCAGCCGGCTTCAGCAGCGCTATTTGGTGCTTCTGTCACTGTGTATCCATACTATGCCAGCGAGATTGTAAGCAATACCAGTATGCGCCTTGTGGTAGCCAGTCAGTCTTGCAGTTATACCAATATTTACCCTCGGAGTAGTTATGCCCCAACCACAATACTGGACCATGCTGACACCAGCGGGTCGCGCTAAAATAGCCAATGCCATTGGTACTGGCGTTAAAATCAACTTAGTCAAATTTGCCGTGGGTGATGGCAATATTTTACCGGATGCGGAGCATCTCACGAGTGAGCGATTTAGAGGACTGATAAATAGCTCCAAAACGCTAGAAAACAATCCAGCGATGCTTGAGATCATCGGTATTGTCCCTGCCTCGGAAGGTGGGTTTTATGTTCGTGAAGCCGCTTTTTACACTGAAGACGATCAAGCATTTGCTATTGTTAAATACCCTGAAACTTACAAGCCAAGTATTGAAGACAACGCCAGTGCTGAGCTTGGAATAAAAGCGGTGATTGATGTGGTGCAGTCAGAAATGGTGAATTTAAAAATAGATCCATCTATGGTGTATGCCACGCAAGACTATGTAAATAATGAAATTAATAAATTTGTAGGCTTACTGTCTCTTGATGGTGGCGCATTTTCTGATTCTTACCCCAATGTTCCCTCGTTAGACGGAGGCAGTATTTAATGTCGAACAAAATTCAGTTTAGGCGCGGACCTGCGGCAAACCGCACCAATGTCACGCCGAGTAATGGTGAACCAATATGGTTGACCGACAGCAAAAAACTATTTATCGGTGATGGCACAACGCCTGGAGGGGTGGATATTTTCACCACCCTTGGTAGTGCTATTCATCGTGATGCAGGTAGCGGCGCAAACCATGTGTTGTTGCTAGACAGTACCGGTAAAATTCCTGAAAATGTGTTACCCAGTCTTGCAATAGGTGAGCCGTTTGAGGTCGCCAGTCAATCTGCCATGTTAGCGCTAAATGCACAGCCTGGTGACTTGGCGATTCGCACCGACGAGAACAAATCTTATATTCTCAAGTCGACACCTGCGAATGTATTAGCAAACTGGGTGCTGCTGCGCACACCAACAGATAATGTTTTATCTGTAAACGGTAAAACAGGGGCTGTAACGGTTAACAAAGCAGATGTTGGCCTAAGCCAAGTTGATAACTTATCGAAATCACAGCTGTTTACTTCACCTATGTTCACCGGTACGCCAAAATCACCTACACGGGCACGCTCAGATAATAGCACCAATATTGCAACCACCGCTTGGGTACGAGACTGGGTTAGTTCATTGGGTCTCGCTGTTGAAGGCGGCGATATTGACGGGGGAGTATTTTAATGGGGCGACGGATCCAGTTTAGAAGAGGCCCAGAAGCAACACGATTACAAACTGTACTTGGCAACGGCGAACCAGGATTTTCGACAGACACAAAGCAGCTTTATGTCGGTGATGGAGAAACGCTTGGTGGTGTGCCGGTTTTGATGGGGTTTTATCAAGTAGTTGAAAACGACATGGGGGCGGTTGCAGGTGGTACATATTTGTTTGCAACGGCTTGTACCTTACATTTGCCACAAACAGCGCCTGAAGGTTCACATATTACGGTGAAGCTACTGAGCAATGCGGGGGCAAGTAAAGCATCTCCTGCCAAAGTGTGCCCCCCAAGTGGGCAATCAATTGGGCGTGGTGAGGAAGCGGGAGCTGAATATCATATGACAATACCGAATACACAACGTGACTTTATATTTGTACAAGGAGGGTGGATTTTAGCATGAGTAATGTATTAACTGATTATGACGATACAAGTAGCGATTTCCCTTTCTATAAGCCAAAGTCAATCGATTTGAAAACCGTTGGAGATTTGCAGAACCAATATAAAGATCGAACTTATATAAACAACCCGTATCAAAAAGGCCATTGTTTGTTTATAGCCCATAATGCAGTTTACTATTATCATGAAACTACTGAACTATGGCAAAAAATCTATTCGGAAGACAGTAATGGTGTACTTCAAAAAGACGTATTTTTTTATCAATTAGATGGTCAAAATTATGTCTTATTGACGTTTAAAGAGCGTAATACTGCGTCGGAGTTTTCAAAAGTAATCTCTGTCAATTTATTAAATGGTCGAATTGTACGTTCTTTGTCACTGCCAATAGAGCACTATTTTGGCTATTTTGTAGTTCAAAATAATCAACTGTATTTATCGGGTCAAATTGCAGGCAGGGGTAAGAAAATCCCTGTAGATTTGACAACGCTGACTATTGATATTGAAGCCGCTGAAGATTATGGTTTTGGCAGAGGACCTCATAGTTTTGTCAATGGTTTAGTGTCTCTACTTCAATGCAAACCTGATGAGGAGTTTGGTCAGCTAAAGGTTGAGCTAAGGTTTGGTCCTGAATTTCACTTAAACTCAGCAACAAGTCCAGTAAAAACTTTTATCTTACCTTATCGTGTATTTATGCCATTTAGTACCATGCGATTGAATCCAAAGGTTATCTCATTTGATACGGTTGCCATGCTCGGAGATAGACAGAATGAACCTAGCGATCCTATTGGTAGGGATGTGCCTATTTCAAAGGTATATTGGCCAATATCAGAAATAGATAATTGGCTGGCAAGTATTATTGAATATTATACAGGTATTAACTTATGGGAATGGGACTAGGAATTTACTATATGTCTCCAACCGGTCAGGATTGACCTGTTTTACTCCCTAAAAACCAGTAAGATAGACCTATGCTTGAGAAAGTTAACAAGCACACAGGTTTCCAATTTCCAAGACCCACAAGCAAGTATTTGCTGTGGGTTTTTTTATGGCGCAAAGCGAGGAGGTGATGATGGCATTTGAGCGATTGGACTTATCGCAGTTGCCCATTCCTAAAGTATTAAAACCCTTAAACTTTGAGCAGCGTCTAGAAGCATTAAAGCAAGCATTGCTGCAAAAGGATAATGCACTCCAAGAGGTAGTAAACTTGGAAAGTGAGCCTCTGACTAAACTGTTAGAAGTCATGGCATATCAAGGACTGACTCAGCAAAGCATGCTAAATGACGCAATAGAAGCGAACTTGCTCGCGAGTGCTTCAGGGAGTGATTTAGACGCAATCGCAGCGAGGTTTAATGTTGCCAGGCTTGGGAATGAGGATGATGAGCGTTTAAGAGCGAGAACGCAACTGGCGTTTGATGGACTGAATACCGCAGGGAGCGCGGCCTCTTATCGCTTTCATGCATTGTCGGTGAGTAATGAGATTTGCGATGTGCAAGTTCATAGTCCGAGGCCATGTGAAATAGAACTAACCGCCTTGAGTCGAATAGGGAAAGGTACACTAAGCGCGGAGCTGCTGAATAAATTACACATCGCCTTTACCCCTGAATCGTCAACACAGCCTGAAGTCTCTAAAGTGAGACCGCTTGGCGATAGAGTCACAATCAAGCAGCCACAGATATTGACGTTTAACATTGCAGCGGAACTTGAGATTTTACCTGGCCCGTCGCCTGAGGTGATTGTGGACAGTGCCTCGGCCGCGCTCGACGCTTACTTAACTGAAAGACGTCAGCTTGGTAGGCAGATCACGCGAGCGGGCATTAGCAACGCTTTGTTTTTGTCAGGTGTTGAAAACATTAGGTTGGAGTTGCCAAGTGAAGACATTATACCTCTAGATATTGAGGTGGCGTATTGTCAGCAAATGGATTTGCGGGTAAAGGTGGGGGGGCAGGATGACTAAGCTTTTACCTCATAATGCGTCAACGTTAGAGCAGTGGTTAGAAGAGCTGCAAGCCAAGCCTCGAACTATCCGAGCAGTCTTGTTAGCGGCCTTAAAACTTGAGCAGCGCAGCGGTGATGAGCTAGTAGAAATCGCGCGTTATCTCTCATTGACTGAGTTCAGTTGCCTTGATTTACGCAGCGCACTTAAACGCTTATCAAGTAATAAGCTGCTGCCAATTATTTATTCTCAAGTGTTTTTCCCAAGAGATGCACTTGAGCGGCTAGCGATAAGTGTCGGACTAAGTGGACTCTCCCTCAAGGATGATGAAGCACGAACCCAATTGCGTGATGCTTGTGTACTAAACGATACACGGCTGCTCTTAACTAGTCTTTGGCAACCAGAGCTTTGCCCCGAGCCTTTATTGCCTTTTTTGGCGTGGAACTACTCAGTGGATGAGTGGGATGAACATTGGCCTGTGGCGATTAAACGCCAAGTCATTACTGATGCGTTCACGGTTCATCAGTGCAAGGGGACCCCATTTGCGCTGCAAAAAGCGCTCGATAGTCTCAATATTGAAACCGAGATCAAGGAATGGTGGCAGCAGGAAGATGGTTTGCCTGGCACTGTACAGATCTGGGCGCTTATTAATCAGAATTTGGACGACCGACAACAAGGATTGTTGACCTCCCAGATGCTCAAGCGTATTCGCCGTGTGGTAAACGCAGTGAAACGCGGTGCTATCCATGTTGATTTACAATTGGGTATTGCACTTAAAGAGCAAATTGGTGCAGCAGGTATTGGCAAAGCGCCTTTGGGTCTGAGCAATACCCAAGTGTTGGGGTTAGGGGTAAAACCTGAGCAAGGCAAAGCCGCATTAGGGGCATGTGGCCATATAAATCACTATGGCTATCAAATGTTAAATACCGAAGGCGCAGGCGTTTTACCTAGTGAAACGCAGGCGAGTTTAGGTGTGTTTGCGGTTGCAAAACAGCTGAATGCACAAATGCATATCAGCCAAGGAGTGGGCATTCATCCTGATGAGTTAATGCAAGGAGTGGTACTCGCCAGTGGTATGCACCGACTTCAATATCAACATTATCATTTACAAGGAGCGACTTAATGTCTGCACTAACGCTGCAGTTTACCCATGCGGGACTTGATGCCCTACTCAGCGCTCAAGCGCGAGGCTTTAAGGGACAAATCAGCCATATGGCGTTTGGCGATGCCGCTTATACGCCATCACAAAATCAAACTGAGCTACGCAGCCTTAAAGAGCGTGTAGCTATTGCCGACAGCGACTATCAAGACGGTGAAAGTACGAGCCTTAAAATTGCAGGCAAATTCGACGCACCACTTGAATATGCCATCAGAGAAATTGGTGTTTATTTAGATAGCGGCGCAGTAGACGCAAGCGGTGAGCCGGAACTGATTTTGCTGGGGGTTTACTCAAAAGCCAACACCACACTTGGTTACCGCACACCTGACGTCAAAGTACTACAGTGGTTAACGTTAAGTTTGGCACAACTGCCTAGTGAGAGTATCGAGGTAAAGCTAGGAGTCGACAATCTCAATCTGATTGTTGACAAAGAGTTGGCCGAAATGACGCTAACGCAGCTAGATACCATGCATCGGCAAATCAAACAGGAATTTCGTTTGCAACAACAGGAAACAGCGCTAAGTGAGCTGAAACAATTGCTCACCAGTGAAGTGTCAAGATTAGATACAACACATGCCGCTCGGCTAGATAATCGCGTAGCAGCATTCCATGGCTTATTTAACGCAGAACTTGCCAACGTAACAACGGTACAGCTAGACACCATGAACCGCCAAACCAATCAAGAAATTAGATTGACCAATCTTGAGCATCAATAAGGAAACACTATGTCAAATGACAATTTAACCATGACGGAGCGCCTGAGCCAGGTTGCCACACGTGCCAATGCACTGTGCCAAACTGTTGAAGATCAGGTTGGGATTATTCAAAGTACTTTATCGGAAACGGTGACGCATACTAAAAATCTAGTAGCGGGTGAAATTACGAGTATTAATAATCAATTAGAGCAAGCCGAAGAACAGTTTAATCAATGGAAAGGTCAATATACTCAAGAAATTAACGGTTTGCCAGTTACTGTAAATGGTAGTGAAAAGAGCTTCTTTTTTCGAGGTTACTTAAGTGCTGGTAGTTATTCTTCAGACGCAACAGGTCCTGACTCTGACTTTCCAAGATGTGGTACACCAAAGCCTCCATATTACGTAAACATGCTAGAGTTTTCTGGCAATGGTGGCTTTGGTGGACAAGGCGACTATTTTAAGTTGGACTTCATTATGGCTCATAGGGGCATGTTCGCCTCACCTCACTATGCAGATCAAATTCAGTTTACGGGGACGTCATATCATGACTGTGTATCGGGTCAGCTTGAAATTAAAAAAGTATCTAGGAATGGTGCTCTGAAGTTGTTTATTTCAGAGCCAGATAACGAGGCTCAAGAAATTGAAATTTCTAAAGATTTGGAAGGGGCTACGATCCCAATCTATTTTAGAAAAATAGGTAAAGGGTACAGTGGGCTAGCTCGGATCACCATGAAAGTAGATACGCGTTATCATTGTGGTGCAACTAAGGCGGTTACTGTGAGTGGAAAGTACACATCAAGTAATGGCCAACCCTGTGCCGATCGGATTACTCATACACAACCTAGTTGGGAGAACTAAAAATGTTAGATCAAGTGAGCATTGAAGGAACTGAATTCGATGAATGGGAAACAGCACGAGCTTTGCGTGATGCCTACCTCAGAGCTACGGATTGGATGGCATTAAAGTATCAAGAAATGGATGGCCAATTACCTCAGCCTTTAAAAGACTATCGTCAGGCTTTGCGAGATTTGCCTCAAAGTTTTGAATCTCCGGATCAGGTCGTTTGGCCGACAAAACCTGAACTCTAAAATCCCTAACCTTCTTTCGGGCGCTTCGTCCATCTTCGGCTTTTTAATTTAGCCAATTTATAATTTGAGAGCACAACTATGCATCGACAAACCTTGATAGCTAAGGTGTTGGCGTGCCTGAGTGCCGGTCTGTCTGAGCTTGCTCAAGTTGATTTACTAAAAGCAAGCCAGCCACAACCGGATTTAACAGAGCGTGCACAGCTTACCCTTATCCCAATCGCTGAGCGACAAGCCAGTGAACTGCAAGCGAAAGGCGCCGACAAAGGCGTGACTTATGGGCCTGCGTACAATAAAAACCTGAGCCCAAATGCACTCGACAGACGAGTGATGACTTTGCAGCTTGAACTGGCGCTTGAAGAGGCTGATGCCTCTGCGTTGATAGCGCGGTTGGATAACTTGGTCAGTGCCGCTGAGGCTTCGATTATAAAGGACGAAACGCCCGTCCCTTGGCAACACTTTATTTGTGAAAAAAGCAGTTTTAGTTATAGCAACCAAGTCAATTCAATGCTCGCTAAGGCGACGTTGACTTGGCAGTTTTATTACCAAGTTGAGTACCCTGAGGAGGCCGGTGTTGAGGTAACAGAAGTGTATCTTGGCCCACATGGTGGTGAGCATCGCTTAATTTACAAAACCCCAGAAGAAGGACCGATAGCGTGATAGCCAATCAACATTTTTCAGACTTAGCCATGTCCGACTTACAGCAGCGTCTTACTAAGTTAATTAGCCTAGGAACGGTGCATGAAGTGGATTACGAAACGGCGACCGTCAAGGTCAAAATGGGTGATTGGATCACGGCAAAGTTACCTTGGCTAACGGCGCAAGCTGCTCATGATATGACTTGGCAAGCACCTGAAGTTGGTGAGCAAGTGATGGTGTTATCTCCCTGTGGAGATACTTCCCAGGGAGTAGTACTTGGCAGCTTGTATAGTCAAAAATTTGCGCCAAAACAATTGGGAGTATCGCCTGAAAATCGCCCTGATGTTCATAAGGTTCAATATCAAGATGGCAGCTCAATCACGTATGACCGAAAGAGTCATCGTTATCTGATTGATATTCAAGGAGCGGATGCCACTGTGGATGTGCTTTCAGCAGGGACGCTGAATATTACAACAGCCAAAGACATCCGAGTAGAAACACGAGCTAATGCGACAGTATTGAGTGCAAAAGATGCAACTTTGAAGTGTGATGGGAGTGCTTCTGTTCAAGCGGGGGGGGACGTCAGTGTTGAAGGAGCAAGTATTGCTCTTAATGGTGGCTCCCCTTGTGTGACTACGGCACATGTTTGTCATTTTACTGGCAGTCCTCATGGTGACGGCTCATCTACAGTTACAGCGGGGAAGTGACATGGCATTAGATGCAAATGCATTAGAAAACATGATCAAAGCGGAGCTTGAAGCTGAGGGTTTTGTGTTGGCAGGTGTGCATGCAGGAGCTGGCAAACTGGCTACTGCGATTGCTAAAGCCGTAGTTGAACATATGACTCAGGCTGCGGAGGTTCCTGTATCAGGAGGCTCCAGCGCGGGTATTTACAAAGTGACTTAAGGAGTCGTCATGATAGGAATGAATGCCAAAACGGGCAAGCCGCTCGGTGGTGTTGAGCATCTAAAACAGAGTATTCGCGATATTGTGACCACACCGCTTGGGAGTCGTGTGATGCGACGCGATTATGGCTGCGGCTTATATGAGCTTGTAGATAGGCCTTTTTCTCACTCTTTGGTGGGGGATATTACTATGACCATCGCCAATGCACTGGAGAAATGGGAACCACGCTTTCAACTTGATGGTGTTGCGGTACATCCAGCAGGTGAGGGCAAGTTGTCTATCGAAATAAAAGGATTGTATTTAATCAACGGGGAGCCTGTCACCATCGAGGGTATCCAGATCTAAGTCATTTTTTATCCACCTTATCCGTTAGGTATAAGGTCAACAAACGCTAATTTATATGAAGTTATTAGGGCCATACAAGGCAGCTTGTGTGGCCTTTTTTATTCTCTAACTGACATGTCTTTAAAGGAGATAACTATGTCAAAATTTCTACACGGTGTAGAAGTCATTGAGGCGCAATCCGGCACGCGTCCAATCAAAACAGTAAAAAGCTCAGTAATTGGTGTGATTGGTACTGCACCTAGTGCAGATCCAGAAAAGTTTCCACTTAACACACCTGTATTGGTTGCTGGTAAACGTGCTGAAGCTGCACCGTTGGGTACAGAAGGAACACTACCAGCGGCAATGGACGGTATTTTTGACCAAGCTGGTGCGGTAGTCGTTGTGGTTCGTGTCGATGGCGCTGATGAAGCGGCAATCATGTCAAACATGGTTGGCGGTGTGGCAGCAGACGGTTCTTATGAAGGTGTGCAAGCTTTTCTTGGTGCTGAGTCAGTACTTGGGGTAACACCACGTATTCTTGTGGCGCCAGGTTATGCGCATCAACGCCCTGAAGGTAATCGTAACCCAGTCATCACAGAACTTGTGAATGTGGCTGAGCGTCTTCGTGCGGTTATCATCGCAGATGGTCCAAACACAAACGATGAAGATGCAAAAGCATATCGTGCCGACTTTGGTTCGCGTCGTGTGTTCGTTGTTGACCCTCATGTCAAAGTATTCCGCGATGGTAAAACAGAAGTTGAACCTGCAAGTGCACGTGTTGCGGGCATGATTGCAAAGTCGGACAACGACCGAGGCTTTTGGTGGAGCCCAAGTAATACCAATATGAACGGTATTGTGGCAACTGCGCGCCCAATCGACTTCCAGCTGGGCGATGCTAACGCACGTGCGAATATGCTGAACGAAAAAGAAGTGTCGACCATTATTCGTCAAAACGGCTTTAAGCTTTGGGGTAACCGTACTTGTTCTGACGACCCTAAATGGGCATTCCTGTCAGTGGTACGTACCGCAGATATGATCAACGACTCACTACTGCGTGCGCACATGTGGGCGGTTGACCGCAATATCACCAAAACTTACATCGAAGATGTTACGCAAAGTGTTCAGTCATACCTAGATAGCTTAAAAGCACAAGGTGCAATTCTTGGCGGTCAAATTTGGGCTGACGAAGAGTTAAACACACCGGCCAATATTCAAGCGGGTAAAGTGTATTTTAGCTTTGACTTCACGCCGCCAACACCGGCTGAGCACATCACCTTCAAGAGTATTCTAACTAACAACTACCTAGAGGAAATCGTATAATGGCAATCTCTCCAAAAATTCTTAAAAAATTCAAGCTGTTTGTAGACGGTAAAGGCTATCTAGGTATCGCTGATGAAATCCAGCTACCAAAAGTAACCGTAAAAACTCGCGAAGTGACGTCGGGTTTTCAAGCGCCGGTTGAGCTTGATGTTGGCCAACTTGAAAAGCTAGAAGGCACAATCACGTTACTTGAATACAACGCTGACATGATGAAGCTACTTGGCGATTGGAGCGGTGCGACAACGCCATTAACGGCTCGTGGTGCAATCCAAGCGCAAGGCGAAGCGCCAGTACCTGTAGTGGTAACGCTTGAAGGCTTCTTCAAAGAAGTGGATATGGGCAGCTGGAAAGATGGCGAAGAAGCTAAGCTTACGCTGCAATATGCAATTCAGAAGTACAAGCTACAGATCGGTCAAGATGTGATTTACGAAATTGACCTATACAACGACGTTCGTACCGTTAATGGTAAGGACCAAATGGCAGCACTTCGCGCAGCAATCGGAGCTTAATCCATGAAAGAAATCATTACCTTAGCATTCCCAATTACGGTCGATGGGCATGAGTATGCAGAACTGACAATGAGACGACCAAAAGTACGCGATCGGTTAATGGTGGATAGAGCGGATATCAGCGAGTCTGAAAGCGAAATTCGTTATTTCTCGCACTTATGCGAAGTTTCTCCAGATATCATCGAAGAGCTTGATTGGAGTGATTTTGTGAAGCTGCGAGAAACGCTACAAGCTTTTCTCGTGTCCCGCCAAAGCGCTTAAAAGCCATGGTTATCGCTCTGGCCAAATATACTGGCTGGGGCTTGGCCGAACTCAACGCGCTGACTGAAGATGAACTCATCGAGTGGTTTGAAGCAGCGCTTGATTACAAACAAGCGACAGAAGCGGGCTAAACCGATGACCGCAACCGCCCCTTAACCCTTTAAGGGGCGCATTTCCATACTTTTAGACGCTTTAGCTTAGGCCTCAGCTTAAGCTAAAGCGTTTCACTTTTCTCTATCTTCCTCAGGTAACGCCATGATAAAACAAGGTAAACAGGTTCGTTCACGAGAGGCGAACAAAGTCAAAAATAAGTTGCCGCAGGTAACTTCGCTTGCTAACCAAGTTGCACATTTAGGTAGTCTAGTTGCAAAACTCAACGCCAATTCTGCAACCAGTGCGCAGATACAGCAATTAATCTCCATCATGACTCAACTTAATGCCAGCGCGGTGTTAAGCCCACAGGCTTCGTTCTCAGTACCTGAGTTTCAGGCACCTGCCACTGGTGAAAATGCTTTGCCTAATAGTCAGTTGGTTCAGCAGGCTGAGCAGGTCATGTTGGCGTTGCCTGATTCTTTACAAGATGCAATAAGCGGCTTGTCTGAACGGGTTGCAGAACTGGATTTCAGCGCCGCAAGCCAAACCGTACAAGTTGAATTGACGGCATTAGCCGAACAGGTTCCTTCACTTTTTAACGCAATTTCCGTTGCACCAGCCGTGACTGCGGCGACAAATGCATCGAAGCAAGGTCAATCTGTAATCGATGCTCAGCAGCAATTTTGCCTAGATGCAGCGTCATTGGGTCAAGCTTTGCCGGACTTTGCATCGAGTTTAGATTTAGCTGCTTTGCCAAAGCAACTGCTCGAAACAGGCAATTTGTTGAGCAATATTGAGTTTGCAGAGGTACTCAAAGGAGAGCTTGGTTCGCTAACAGAAGCTGCTCCTGCGTTATTAACTCAATTTGGCTTTGACGATGCGGCAAATGTGGTTACGCAGTTTGCGCCAGCTGTGAACCAATTGGATATTCCAGGACTTATTCAAGGCGATTTACAAAGTTTGCAGCAGGCTTTACCAAGTTTGTTAGAAGCCGTTGATCTAAAGGCATTGAACCAAACTCTTGCGCAAGAAATACCGGCGCTTGCTCAACTTGACTTAGCGGGGCTTGCTAATGGTGAGCTGGGGTCGTTGGCCGCAACGTTGCCAAACTTACTTGAGGCGGCGGGACTTGATGGTGCCGCAAACTCGGTATCTGCGGCTTTGCCAGCGCTACAACAATTGGACTTAGGCGCAATTGCAGATGGTGATATCCAGTCGTTGCTACAAAGTGCTCCGGCATTATTAGATGCATTGGATATGCAAGGTGCGTCGCAGGCTTTTGGTTCAGTTCTTCCTATCGCTGAAAAACTCGATTTTAAGGGTTTAATGGATGGTGAGCTGAGCAGCTTAGTGGATGCCGCACCTGAAGTGCTTAGAGCATTTGAACTTGGCGATGCTGCGGATAAGCTACAAGCTGCGATTCCTGGCTTAAAACAACTGAATCTCAAGCAAATTGCCAGCGGTGACGTATCGAGCCTTATGGCGGCAGGTCCTTCGTTACTAAAGGCATTTGAATTAGACGGTGCAGCTGGCGTACTCGAAGGCGCATTACCGGCATTAGAAAAACTGGATGTCGACGCGATTTTAGGGGGCGACATCAAGTCACTTGTAAGTGCAGGGCCTGAACTGTTGAGTGCATTTGGGCTAAACGATGCGGCAAGTGTACTTGAGCAACACGCTGATCTACTCTCCAATATTGATTTAAAAGGCGTTCTCAAGGGAGATCTATCTTCTCTTACCAACAGCTTACCAGATTTATTTGGTGAGTTTGGATTAGACGGTATTAGCGATGATTTATCTGAGTCGTTTACTGAGTTAGAAAGTGATGTTGAAGAGAAGAAATCTACGCGTAAAAAAGGACGCAAGAAGCGAGGCAGAAAGCGTAACAAGCGAGCTAGGTCTTTTAATCTCGCGGATCAACAAGGAGCATCGGCGGATCGCGAGCACAAGCCGCGCAAAATCAACAAACGAAGCGCCAATAAACCCGCTTTGAAACTGTTGGACGGCGGGAAAGCCCCTAGCGTAAAAGCACAGTTAGATAGTCAAGCATCGCAACCAAAGTCCAAAGCAAAAGCCAAAAAAGTCAAAATGATGGCTGCCGCAAATGATGCTAGTTATCAAAAGCTTGGCAGTTTCTCTCCAGCTAAAGGTGGCAAACTTGGTCAGTTATTCAAGGGGTCTAAAAAGTTACTTGGGCGTGCGGCTGCACCGCTTAGCGTGGCGTTAGGGGCATTCGATGCGTTCACGGCATTAACTGATGACACGTTAACGACTAAAGAAAAAACCACTCAGGTTGGAGCGGCTGCGGGTGGCGCAGGCGGCGCACTCGCTGGCGCCGCAGCAGGCGCGGCAATTGGCTCGGTTATTCCTGTGGTTGGCACTGCAATCGGTGGCTTAGTCGGTGGTGCACTCGGCGCGATGGGCGGTGAGTCAATCGGAGGTTGGTTTGGTGACAAACTTGGTGGCTGGTTCTCTGACGATGCTCAGGACTCAGCGTCAGGCACCTCAAGCCCTTCGGTGACAGAGCGCTTGCTCGATAGCGCAACGAGTTTTGCCACTATGGGGCCGCTGGGCTTAATTAGCGACACCCTCGGTGGTTGGTTATCAAAAGGCGATGAACACGTTGCGCAAACAGACAACAAAACGGCTGCGATTAGTACGCCTCAACACGGTGAAGCAACAAAAAGCAATGCACTCGACTTTGTTAAAAATAATGTCATTAATGAGCTGAATTTAGCCACCGGCACGGCTGCTGCGTTTGCTGCTAATCAGGGGACGACAACCGGCAAAATACACGGCGTCAGCAAGGCGGGTGATTTGGCAGGCAGAGCGCTAAACGCACACACGGTATGGGAAACGCTCAATAATGATGGGCTTTCTGTTAAAGAAAAAGCGGCTGGCATTGGTAGCACGCTAGGCGGCATGTTTTCTGCCGATGCTGTATCTGGTGCACTGTCAAAGAGCAAGAATCCCTATGTGAGAATGGCGGCCCCTATGGCGGGTTACCTTACCAACAACATGGTTGGTGATGCCATTAAAGGTTGGTTTAGCGATGACAAAACATCAGCCACCAATGAGGCTACAGCACCAGATCCGAATAGTTTAAATCAACAGAATGTGAGTGCGAATAAAGCATCTGAATATTCATCGGCGCCGCAGCCGAGCGCAGCATCGGTAACGGTGAACGCCAATATTACAGTCAATGCAAAAGATGGCCAACAGGCTTATGAGGTTGCGCAGCAAGTGAAGCAAATTTTGGATCAGCAACAACAACAAGCTGAGCAAGAGCTTAGTGCTCGATATTACAATCAAGTGGCATAACGATAGAGGACTAAATGAGCAAAGTTAATCATGCTAAACATATGATGCAACTGGGAGACTACAAGTTTTCAGTAAGCACCGCAGCGTTTAATAAGCTCCAGTACGATTCTCAATATCGCTGGGAAGCCCACAAATCTCAGACTGATAAGGACTCTCCGCCGATGCAATTTATTGGCGTAGGAGAGCAAACCTTAAACATTGAAGGGGTGATCTTCCCGCAAATTGTGGATAACGGCTTGAAGCAGTTAGACATGATGAGAGATGAAGCCGCCAAAGGGGAGCCGATGACGCTGGGCTATGTTGAAGAAAGTGGGAAATCTAGTCCAAGCGTAGGACGCGTGATGGGTAAGTGGGTCATCAAACGGATAAGTGAAACGCGGACCTTATTTTTTAATGATGGGATCCCACGAGAAATCCAATTTTCAATGGAGCTCAGCCGCTATTAAGCGCGCTGGGTGCTAAGGAGTCGTTATGAGCAAAGGGGTAACTTATATTACGCGAGATGGCGATTGTCTCGATCTCATCTGTTTTAAGCACTATGGCCGCAGTAGTGGCATGGTAGAAAAGGTGCTAGAAGCCAATCATGGCTTGGCAGAGCTTGGGCCAATTTATTCGGAGCAGATCAGTATTTTTCTTCCCGAAATCGCTAAACCTACTGTGTCTAAAGTGATCAATATTTGGGATTAATATGGACTTACAACCGCATTATTCTATTAAAGCAAATGGCAATGAGGTATCAAAAACACTGAAGAACCGCTTAGCTGAGCTCAGTGTTACAACACGCACGGGGCTTGCGAGTGATACCTGCTATGTACGATTTGATAATTTAGCTGACGCGCCCATTGCCTTACCTGCACCAACGGATCAACTAGAAATTGCGATGGGATATAAAGAAGGCACCAAAGATCAGAGTGCTCCTTCAACCAAATTAGGTATTTTCGAAGTGGGGGCTTATGAGTTGACTGGCCCCAATCGCTCGTTGACATTTTATGGTAATAAAGTGCTGTGGGATCAAGACTTTAAAGCGCTAAAAATACGCTCATGGCCAGAGCAGGGTAAGGATGAGCCGCTGATGCTGGACAAGCTTATCCAAGACATTGCCGGTGAGTATGGACTACAGGCAAAAATAGGTGATGCCTTTCTGGACCGAGAGATACCGCACATTGAGCAAAGTGAAAGCGATATGCAATTGCTAAGCAAGCTTGCCGTGCAGTTTGATGCAATCATGAAGATTGCGGATGACAAGCTTATATTTATGGCTAAAGGCACCGGAAAGTCGTTAACCGGCCAAGCTTTACCTAGCGTGACGGTAAGTAAAAAGCAGCTGGTTTCATGGCAGCTTAATGCTAACCACAACAAGTTAGTTAAAGGGGTGCAAGCTTATTTTTACGACAAAGCGTTAGCGCAAAAAACATTGGTAAGTGTCGGTGGCGTTTCACCTAAAACCACACTCTCTTACGTTTACCCTAATGAGGCCGAAGCACAAACCGCGGCGACGGCCATGTTACAGCGTTTAAATCGAGCGCATACCAGTGTGCAGCTTTGTGTGGTTGGCGACCCTAACTTACTAGCAGGTGGCGTGATAACTATCGAAGAGGTTGACGATAATCTCAACGGTGACTGGTTTGTCTGTGAGGTCAAGCATGTAATTAATCACGCCGGCTTTAAAAGCTATTTAGTATGCGAAGCATTAGGTTAAGTTAAATCCCACATTTCTTATACCAAGCGTCTGCGATTATCGCGTTGAGCGCTTCCTTCCTTAATTTTTTCCTTTCTCCCTGTGTCCCGCACAGGGTGTATTTTTATCTCATCCATCACAGATGAGATATCCCCCTTTCTCCATGTGGGCCATCCTCATTTTGAGGCTCTGGCCTCTTTCCTATCTGTAATTCGATGTAATGGTGTAAGTCAGAAATAGCTTCTACACTGCAGTAATGCTTCATGAATTGAACTACTGCAAAAAGGATTACAACATGTCACATCACTGCAATCAAAATCCCATTGTTTCAGCTGCGATATACCCACCCATTGGTGTAATGCGGGTTGGTAACAGCCCTGATGAATTTTTTATTGGCCCTGAGGTCGATACCGCCATTCCAAGAGATATGAATTACTATCGCGATAGCACGGGAGCGTTGAAGCGCCAAGCCGCGCGTTTTCGTATTTATGGATTGGACGCCGAGGGCAACATCGTTAAAGAGCTCACTTGCGACGATGGTGCTTCTATCATTTGGCATGCACGCTTGGCTAATCAAAAAGCATCTTGGTATGAGTTTCAATTAGCGTTGGATATTCCAGAGGCGGCTGAAGCCGAGCCGAGTTTACTGCGCAACCTCAATGTAAACGACCGTAACAGCTTGCTCATAGATGGTGGGGCGCAGCAGATCAGTGGTATTGCTTCTGGGTGCGGTTGTAGTCGCTTTGAAGGATACTTTGCCGGTAAAAAAGTGTACTTAGGCGAAATGCGTACCGATGATAAGGGCCGCTTACTTATGCTAGGTGGACACGGAGTGTCAGAAAATCCTCAAGGCCACGAGGCGATCACGTTCGGTAATAATGAAGGCTGGTACGACGATACTTCGGACGGCCCTGTAACTGCTGAGGTTAAATATCAAGGCAAAGCACTTGATGTGAAACCTGCATGGGTTATTTGTGCGCCACCAGATTACGCGCCAATGCAAAAATCTCCGCGAACCATGTGGGATTTAATGCGTCAGGTTGCAGTTGATGCCAAGATGCTACCAGCACCGAAGGGTAAACCCTCCTTTAGTAAAGACATTCTGCCAATTTTCCAAAGGTTAACCGATTTACAATGGGTTAATGCGGGATTTGCCGCAGGGTTTGGCTGGAATAGCCCCTTTGATTTTACTTCAGAGACTTGGATCAGCCGTTTAAATGGCAATTCATGCACATGGCAAGAAGCAAGGCGTAATCTCTTTAATAACTTTAGACAGATAGAAAAAGTTACCACGGCGGATGAAAAACATAGTTGGAACCCTAAATTTGCCGCTACCGCTCCGCAGTTGTGGCCCTGGTTGTACGGCGATGCGATGAGTGTAGATGCCGATGACTCGCCAAGGCAGTTTGTCACCCTCACAGAAATTCAGTTGAATATGTTACAGCAGTGGTCGAATGGCGAATTTGATTCTGATTACGACCCTTGTTATTGCCCCCCAACCAGTATTGATGAAATTCCGGTTGCTGAGCAACCAGATATGTTAACTAAAGCGGCGATGGAGTTCTGTTTAGCGGATGCTTTCCACCCTGGATGTGAAATGACTTGGCCAATGCGTACAGCAGGCATGTATAGCGAAGCTTTCCGCCTTAAGCATTCAGAGGATACTGCACCGACCCACGGCACCAATTATGGCGTGGAAATGACATCAGAAATCGCGTTGCATTCGAGCGGCCCGTTAAAAACGGGGCAGGTTGCTGGTGGCATTACGCGTTGGATGGCCATTCCTTGGCAAACAGACACCGCGAGTTGTCGAGACGGCTATAATCAAGCCTATGATCCGTACCTCCCCACTTTTTGGCCTGCGCGTGTACCAAATAACATGTTGAATGAGCGCAATTATCAAACCGTGGTTGATGAGAGTCAGCCATTTGATACTCGTCAGAGCGCATTTAACGACCGTGAACTGTGGCTAAATGATTTACCGATACCTACAGACACTGCACCCGCGGATCTTTACCAAGCGCAAATTAACAGCATGGTTAGGCATTTTGCAGATCTCGCGGTGGTGCTACCAAAAACAGAACCCGGCGTAACGGGCTTTCCTACCACCATGCAAGTGGGCCTAACACCTGAAAAGCCAGCGCTAAAAGCTGAGAAAATGATGGTAATGAACACCCAAGGCATGGGTGACCGTCGTCCTGATCTGTCACAAACCGACAAAGCACATCGCCGGAATCGCAAATAATAAGGGCTAATATGGCTGAAAGGAAATCGGATATTGTCATTGTAGGTGCAGGCATTGCAGGATGCATTGCTGCACTTGCTTTGTATCCTCACTATCAGGTGATAGTAGTCGATAAGCTCGCCGCAGCCAAAGAAAAAGTGGGCGAGTGTTTACCGCCAGCGGCGTCTAGAATTCTCAAAAAGCTTAACTTGTTGCACTTACTACAAAGCCCGGAACATCTCACTTGTCACGGTATGATTTCGTTTTGGGGTAGTGAATCGCCTACCATAGTGGATAACGTTAAAAACCCCGATGGTTTGGGGTGGCACATTCATCGGCAGCATTTTGAACAGCAGCTTCGTGATCAATTAGTGCTTCGTGGTATCCCTTTGTTATCTTCTACAAAGCTCACTGATGTGGTGCAAACACAATCAGGGTGGCAAGTTAGGGTTGAAGGCTGCGACACTGACATGTCTATCACGACAACACTGCTTATTGATGCCACCGGTCGCGCCTGTCATCTGGCGAGGCGACTCGGTGCAAAACTACAACAGTTTGATAAGCAAATAGCACTGTGGCTTACCGCAGAGGTTGCCACGACGAAACAGTTTGCGGTGATAAGCGATGAAGAAAATGGCTGGTGGTATAGTGCACCGAGCGCGGCATGCTCTTCACTCGACTCCAATATGCAGCCGCGGGTGTTTTCTTGGCAGGCTTGCGCTGATGCGATCAAAAAGTGCAACATCACCAGCGCTCGAGATTTTTTAGCAAAAGTAAAGCAGGTGAGGGGGTTTAACACCTTAGTGGACTTGGTGAATATAGAAACAGCACACCTGCATCCAATGGTAAGTGCAAATTCGGCCCGTTTGGATAGTTGCGCAGCAAAAGGCTGGTACGCGGTAGGTGATGCGAGCATGAGCTTTGATCCACTCTCTTCGCAAGGCATGTTGCACGCCATGACCAGCAGCATGCAACTTGCGGATATGCTGCTTTTGCACGGCATGGATTACAAACATGGCGCAAAACTATATCAGTCGCAAATGGATAGAGTGTGGATGCGCTACCTTGAGCATCGACAGCACTTTTACGAGGGGTCAAAGTTAATCGGTTAACAGGTATTATTGTTTTGATGCTGAAAAAGTAGCAGGTAACGATAATTGAGCTACTGTTTAAAGGTATATAAATAAGCCGTGTTTGGTTTAAGGAAGCTATATGCCTATCCAGCAAGATAACATTGAAGAAACCTTGTTTTTCAGCCAGTTACTAAAGCAAACCTCAGCAATAGAATTATTAAAACAAGTACTTATGCATTCTCATCATGCGGTGGTTGTCACTGATGCAGATAGGGAAAATGGCTACCGCATCGTCTACGCCAATAAAAAGTTTTGTACGCATACGGGTTATGAGCTCGCAGAGCTTGTTGGCAATTCTCCGGCGATTTTACAAGGGCCTAAAAGTAATAAAAGCGTTATTGCTAAGCTAAGCGATGCCCTTGAGCGCAACGGCTTTTTCTACGGCTCCTCTATCAACTATCGTAAAGATGGCAGTATGTATCCGGTAGAGTGGAATATTTCCGCTATTCGTAATGAACAAGGGGAGGTGACACATTATATTTCGATGCAAAAAGACTTAACTAATCTGCGTCGACTCGCAGAACAAATCCAAGAGTCGACAGAAGTCTTTAAGAAGTTTTACTTTAAAATCTCACATAATCAGGCATTTGTTGGGCCTGAAGCGCGACGCCAAAGAGATCGAGGAAAGATTGCGCCAGAGGCAATTGAATTGTTTGATGAAACCCTCGAAGAGCTCAAGAAAAATGAAAAATTACTCAACGGTAATTTACGCTCAGAAGCCGCCAATGATCTATTCGATGATGCTTTTTTCGATATGGGCCCAGACGACCTCGGAGCATTTTCAAGTAAATTGTAAAAAGAGGCGGAATCTGCCAGCGAATTTTGGCTTGAGTGTCCGATAGAAGGCGATGATGTTGCATGTTTACTTGAAGCCGTAGAAGAGGTAGATGCCGAAGTTGGCCTTATTCAAGCCAACGGATATTCACAGCAACGTATTGAACTAATTGTAAAATTGTACAAAGAATTGGCTAATAGCTTGTATTTTTGTGTTGAGTTTAATGATGGCGCGTTATTAATTGATGAGGTTGCAGAATGTTTAACGGCGCATTTGCACGATAAAGATATTCCCGTTGAGATGCTGGTGATGTTTAACAAAGATTTGTTTGTTTGGATTAAAGAAGTGTTTGAATCGAAAGAATGCGACAACATCTATAGTGGTGAAACCAATACCATTGCTGCTGGCCGTCAGTTGATTGCGATGCTTAAAATGTCTGAATAAATGTTGCCTAGAAGTGGCGATGAACACTCACCTATTCTCTGCCGTCAGTGGAAGCTGAATATGAGCAATTGCGCCTTGTGCTTGTTCAAAATCGACTTGATTTTCTTGCGTGGTGGGAATTTCTATCAAGGTTTGAGCAAGTGACTTAATCGGCGAGAGAGAATTATGAATCTCGTGGCTGAGTACTCTGATCATTTTTTGCCAAGCGTCGCGCTGAGCTTGGCTGATAACCGCTTGCACATCGGTCAGGATCACCAAGTGTGCCTGCATGCCTGCAATGGTAAGCTCACTATAGCGAAGCTGTCACTCATCACCTAGAGTAGGGTGGTTAAAGCGCCAATGTCTACTATGATACTCAAGGCTAAACTTATGCGCTTTTAACAAACGCTGGCTTTGCCATGGTTTGCCAATCCAATTTGAGAAGGCTTCATTGGCATGCACCAAGGCGGTATTGTTATCGAAAATTGCGATGGGGCTGGGCAGTTGCTGCAATACCCCTTTGATCCCAGCCCGTACGGTGAGCTTATTCACCCTATCTTGAACCAATAAAAATACTTCATTACAGGCATCAATATTCGACTGCGCAAGCTGCAGGTTGGCTTTGTGTAAGGTCTGCAATTATGATATTCGCTGTTGCTCAATATTAATGCGACGTTTCAGCTGGCGATGGGTAAGTACCGCGCGTTGGTAGTCGAGTTTAGAAACAACTCCATCTTCAACCAATTCTCCTTGAGCGGTAACCTCCAGTTCGGCACTTTCTAACTCAGATCTCAGAATTTCCAAATCCGCCTGATGAGACAGCAGTTCTCGTTGTTGATTGATATCGAGTTGTAGATATTGGTCTTGCGATTGCGCCAAACTGCGTTTGGCATCTTTTAAAGATTGGGCCAAATTTGCATCTTGTAACCTCATGATGATGCTGTCGGGATTAACTTGTGCACCCGGGCGCAACACAATTTCTTCAACCGTGGCATCGCTTGCGGCACTTATCAAACGCGGCGTTTTCGATTTAAGCTGTCCATATCCAGATACACTGACCTCTAAATCCCCTTGCTGGACTTCTGCAATCCATGTTTTCGCTATGGGCAAAGATGCCTGCGCTGAGGACTTTATTAGCAGCCATATAATAACTACGGCGAAAATGGTTCCGCCAACAGCCCACAACCAGTTAACCTTGTTGCGCTTTTTATATTCGACTTGTATATCCATGTTGATATCTCTGGTGGAATGAAGGTTGTTATTACTCAGTAGATAACAAGTCGCATGCCAAAATTTAATTAACTGAAATTATTGAACTTTTTATTTTGTCTGCTTGCATGGAAGGAGGCTTTTTGCGGTTTCGAAAATAAAAATTGTGGTTTTGGGATGAGTTAGCACAGCACTTTTGTTGAATTTATGTAATTTTTTGTTGCAGTTTGGTCCGTGGTCTGGTTTTATTTGGCATGGAAAAAGATGTAAGGATAACTACTAATTATGAATCTCAATTCACACTATTCATTAGAAAGAGTTGTGAGCTCTAAAGATCAAAAGTATATCGAAGGATTATCGATATACTCTAGGTACACACACCCTGCACTTAGAACGGAAACTAATACAATTACTTATTGGCTAGATAACTATAACAAAAAGTTTGATGATGAGTTCCATGTCCTTGTTTTTTCAAATAATGAAATAGTTATTGGCTATACTCAACTAACCTATTTCGTTGAAGAAAATATAGTTGTTATTGACTATATATCCATAGATGAAAGATATAGGAAGAACAATACCTTTTTTGAGTTTGCAGATCAGCTTGCCCAGTATATTGAGAGTAAATTTCCCAGCTCAAGCTTTTCCGTTGTAGAGCTAGCCTTGATAGATCAGCCTTATCATCAAAGTGATAATTTTGAGTTGATGAAAAAGCTACTAGGCATGATTGGATTTTATGAGTTGGATCTTGATTATTGGCAATTAGAGCTTTCAGCTAGCAATCATGAAAGCAAGGTTCCTGCACATTTATTTTTAAATCCTAGGCCTCTTCATTGTAGTTTAAGGAAAGAAACCGCATTGGATTTACTACACATGCTGTATATTAAACATTACTCAAGGTGGTTTGAAGTATACGAGGAAGATAAAGTTATTTTATACAAGGAAAAAGCTCAAGAGCTTTATAGCACCGCAAAGACCTCTCTCGTTGATGATGTTTATTTTAAAGGTGGGAGTGATAAAGCATATGAAAGTATAGTAAAGACAACAACTGCACAGCCTACTCAACATTTAGGTCTATCGGTGAAATTGACTTTCTTATTTTTGATATTAGCGTTGTCTTTAGTGTTTTTTATTAAAAAAACAGAAATAGATAAAGATGATTTCTTTTACTTTTATGGTTTTCTTTCCATTAGTTTCGTCTTTTTTCTTTCTTTGTTCTCGTCGCGTGCACTGGAGGTACTAAAAGTTGTATCTAAAACCTTCAGCGACATTTTAAAAGGAAAGCCATAAAGTTACATCCACCTCTTTTTAGTATGTTAACCCTTTGAAAAAAATGATCTAACCTGGAGAGTTTGGAAGATAGTTTCGGATTGCCTGTACTTCGTAAGAGCAGTGTGGATATGATATGTATCGAGTTGCTCTTTTTCTCTAACAAGTCAAAACTGTGTAAAATTGAGTTTATATAATCAATAGAATAAAGCCAAAGATGTTCGCTTTCTCCATTATAAAAGGTGTGGATCGGAGTTACACTTTCCTTGTACTTGTCTGTAAATATAAATTCATAACTATTACTAGTTTCGTATTCTAAAACTAAAGCTCCACCTTTTTTTGTTACTCGACTAAGCTCTTTAATAGCAAGATGTGCATCAACATAATTTAGTACCGAACCTACACATATTACAATATCAAATGACTCATCAAAAAAAGGAATATTTGTCACAGAGCCTACTATTGATTTGTCCTCAAAACTCAATAAATTCTCTGCTATATCTAGATGATAAATAAAATCACCAGATATTCCGTAAGAGTTACCTCCAGAGCCAGCCAGTAATACTCTTTCTGATAATTTAACACCATCTTCAATGCTTAAATAATCGTATAAATACTGTTTAATTCTTCTGTAGGTGTGATAGTGCCATTGATCGGAAATATCCCAGATATTCTGAAGCTTATTATACTTATCTCTTACATCACACTCTTCAATCATAATTAGTAGTTATCCTTACTAACTAGCAATTCGTTTCCTTACATTGGCTTTAGTGATCTTCTTTTGCAGAGCATTATCGGTAACATGGGTATAAATTTCCGTGGTTGAGATACTACTATGTCCGAGCAACCGTTGAACGAAGCGAATGTCGAGGCCTGATTCAAGTAGTTCGCATGCTGCGCTGTGCCTTAGCATGTGTGGAGTGACTTTGAGTTGGGTGTATGCTTGTTGACTAAGTTTTTTGATTAGTTTGCGTAAGAATTGCGTTGAGGCGGGTTCCCCGCGGCTATTAATCAGTAAATGATCGCAATGTGGTGCGCAAATAGCGCGGCTTTCAATATAGTTCTTGAGTAATTTGGCTATTTCTTGATCTGTGAGATACACAAACCGTTCTCTGGCTCCCTTACCTAAGATTTTAATCTTCTTTTCGTTGATATAGATGTCAGTTAAACAAATTCCAGCAAGCTCAGAGACGCGGATCCCTGTGCTAATCATAAGTTCTAACGCGATGAGTGAAGTAAATTCATTTAGCATGCGCTTTTGACTGATGCTATATGTGTTTGATGATTCTACCCATAAGTTTTTACAGTTTTTTCTGGCTTGTTTGAGCAAGCGTTTCAAGTCTGAGTGTGGTACGTTTCTTGGTAATCTTTTGGGTAGCTTAATGTCTAGCTGAAATTTATGAAAAGGATTAAGCTCGATGAATTCCTCTCGCTCAAGCCACTGGAACATAGCCCTTACACACGCCATTTTGCGCTTTATTGATGTGTTTGATAGCTCGGAATCAACTAGAAATTGATGGAACTGTGATAAGTCTACTTTGCTAATATCTTTAATGCTTTTATTTTCATCAAGTGCCTGCATAAACTGCTTTAAGTCAATTTGATATGCTTTCAAGGTGTGATCTGAGAGTTTACGTTTATCTTTACACAGGGAAATGAAATGTTGAGAAAGTTGGTTTATTGATTGCACTGCGATAAATCTACTTTTGCTAATACCTAATTTAATGACCGTATTAGAACAGATTGTTGATAAAAACTGTATACAATCAACGGATTTAAAGGAGTGTAGAATACAAGCCTATTTGTTAAATAGGCTCCAAGTCGGAGCCTCGGTATTATGACAATAATTGTTTATTCGTTAATCTGCATTTGTTCAAAGAGCGTATGGTAGTCTTCTAGATGCCAATTTTTAGTGATTTTCTCACCATCAACGTAGTAAACATCGACGGCTCGAAAATCAATGGCTTGATCTGCTCCTTGGTGCTCACCAAATTGGCCGCTGAAGTGTCCAAAAAAACGTAGTCGTACCGTGACAAATGAACCACTGACTAGTAAGTGTTCGACTTCTGCTTTCAGGTCTGGCACTGCGCGACGAAATCCTGATGAGGCTTCTAGCACGCCTTTCAAGCCCTGCTTTCTACCTCTTGGTAATGTCATATCAGTAAATGTGTTACTTAGTGCCTGTCTCGCAAACTTAGTGTCTCCACTGTGCCAAAAAGCAGCGTATTGCAATGCGGCATTCGCGGCTATTTGACATTGTACTGAGTCACAAATTTGCGCAACCTTTGCTACGGGTAACCCCTCATTGGGTGCTGCTAATGCTACAGTCGCACTGACACTTAGCGCTAAAATTAAAGCATGTTTAATCATTACCGAGCACCTCTAAAACACTCGCTCTGGGTTGGTTGGTACGTCTTGCTGCTTTAGAGTCCATTTCGCGATGTCTATCTTGCGCATAAACTTAACCTTTGGGTGCGATTTCGCGTAGCGAATAAAGTCGTCAAGTGCTTTTACGCGAGCAGGGCTGCCTGCGAGCCTGTCGTGTGCGCTGATAGACATCATCCGGCGATGGGATTTTCCTTCTTCATAAAGCACGTCAAACTCGTCCTTTAACTCTTGCAAATAGGCTTTTGCTGTCATTGCGGAACTGCCGCCATAGCGCACGATATCGTTATTTCTAAAGGTATAAGGCACCACCACGAAGGGTTTACCATTGACTGGAGTAAACGAAGGCTCATCCCGAGATAAATCATCAATATGATAGACAAAGCCAAGGGACTGCAAAATAGTTAATGTTTGCTCAGAATGGCGCATCCAAAACGCATTAAAGCCTTGTGGTCTTTGCCCTGTGATCTTTTCAAGCACGTCTGCACTGTGAATATAAGACGCGCGTTCTGCTTCGGGTGTCATCGAGTATTGTGGTGTCCAGTTTTGTCCATGACCTGAAATCTCATGCCCCTTTTGAGCCACCATTTTGGCAAGTTCAGGATTGAGCTCTGCAGCTTTTCCTACCATGTGGGACGTCACTTTGATGTTGTGCTTATCCCAAAGCTTAAGCAATCGTGGGATCCCTTCATTCATGCCATACTGATACCAAGTAAGAGCGACGGTGTCGGGGTAGCCTGCTTCTTGCTGAGGAAATGGCCCTGGATCGCTTGGGTCTTGTGCGGTTGCTTCAAACTGCATGGAGATAGAGATCACCAGTTGAGCATCATCAGGCCAGTAATTGCCAGACTCTACTTCAGCGCCGTGGGCTGTGCCTGCAAGCAGGGCGGTTGCTGTTAGTAGTGCTCGAATACTTGTGGTCAACGTGGTACGCATGGTTATTCTCCTGCGGCTCTTGGGCCTGCATACACAGAAAGTGTTGCCTGCGCTAAGCTATGCTGGTGGATAAAAAATCCAGTAAGTGGTGCCGTTGCACCAGCTGGCACGGGGAGTGTAACTACATCTAGCGCATGCACGGTAAAGGTGTATTTATGCTTGCGACCAATAGGCGGGCACGGGCCAAAGTACCCAGGCTTTCCTAAATCCGTATTACCTTCAATGGCTTGGCTTGGTAAAGTTTCTGCGAGCCTCGTGGTGTCTTTGGGCAGGTTATACACTTGCCAGTGCCAAAATCCGCTGCCGGTTGGCGCGTCTTGATCGTAAAATGTCACCGCAAAGCTCTTGGTTTGTTTAGGTGCATTTGACCAAACTAAGGTTGGCCGTGTGCTGTTTCCCTCGCAGCCAAATTGATCCCAGTATTGAAATGGTCGAATAGATTTTTCGGCAACAAGATCTGGGCTTTCTAGTGTAAACTCAGGTGCTGAGATTGCATTGGTTGCACCGAGTAATGCCATAGAGGCTAGGGATAAGTTCAGTAATAATGGTTTCATATTGCACCTTTTGCTCTTAATTGTTGAAAATCTGCATAGTCGGTGTAGCCCTGCTCGCTACCACCAAATAAAGGCGCATCAGGGTTGATTGGACTCAAAGGTAATTGATGAATCAGACGGTATACGAGATCTGGGTTGGAGATAAATTTGCGACCAAAAGCCACAAAGTCGACTAGGCCTTGTTCAATAAGGGCTTCGGCTTGCTCTGGCTCGTAATTTCCCGCCACAATAATGGCGCCGTGAAATTTTCTTCTTAGTGCTTGCCTAAAACTCTCCGTCACGACCGGCGCATCATCCCAGTCTGCTTCAGCTAAGTGCACATAGGCAATGCCTAGGCGGTTAAAGTGCTCCGCGGCGAGCAAGATAGTATCAATGGCCTCTTCGTCTTGCATGCCACGTTGAGTAATAAAAGGCGCTAATCGGATCCCTACTTTTTCAGGCCCAATTGCTTGGCTAATCGCGGTGATAACTTCAACCGCAAAGCGAATTCGGTTTTCCTTCGAGCCACCATATTGATCATGACGTTGATTAGAGCTGCGGCGTAAAAACTGGTCAATTAAGTAGCCGTTACCAGCGTGGATCTCAACGCCATTAAACCCTGCCATCATGGCATTTTCAGCCGCATGAACATAATCTTCGACTATGCTCTGTATTTCTTGGGTTGCCAGTGCACGTGGTGTTGGGCAATCGACCATTTCACCCACTCCTTTTTCATTGACTACCCACACTTGTGCGTCAGGCGCGAGTGCTGAGGGGGCGACGGGTTGGCCATCTTCATGAAAAGTGGAGTGAGACATACGACCAACATGCCAAAGCTGACAGAAAATACGGCCACCTTTTTGTTGGACTGCATGGGTGATTTCTTTCCATCCAGCAACCTGCGAAGCAGTATAAATTCCGGGAGTAAATGAATATCCTTTGCCCTGACAAGAGATTTGTGTGGCTTCACTAATGATAAGCCCTGCCGAAGCTCGTTGGGCGTAGTACTTTGCCATCAACTGGTTTGGAATATCTCCTGGTTGTGTTGTTCGAGAGCGGGTCATTGGTGCCATCAAAATGCGGTTTGGTAAGATTAAATTACCGAGTTTTTTCTGCGTAAATAACAATGGATCAGACATAGTATTCTCCTAATTATTGGACAAGTGAGTTGATGTGGCGTGGAAACAGCACTTCAATTTTTAGAGATTCAGGTGCAAAGATAAAAACCTGATGCTCATTGCTAATAGGGACATCTCGTTCCACGTAGCGAACGCCAAAATGCTCTAGTCGGGCGATTAAGCCGGGGTAATCGTCACCACGAAATGCAATATGATCTATGTTGCTAGTACTCATGCTTGTGTTTTGCGCAGAACCAAGGTATTCAGCCTGTGCTTGGGTATGTGGTGATTGTTCAACCAGATGAATGAAAGGTTGCTGTTGGTCGCCATAGAACCACTTTCCTGGAAATGGAAAAGGTGGACGTAAGCCTTCTTTAAGCCTAAGCACCTGCTCAAAAAAGGTCGCCATTTTTGCCATGTCATGTGATCTAAACAAAAAGTGATCTAACTGCATGGTGTGTTACCTCCATTGGTGTTAGCGATTTATGCGTTGAGAACAGTCTATTTGTTTATTAATATTTGATAATTGGCTTTTATATAAAATTACTTTTCATAAAAGGTGAATAATGAAAAGCAAAGCAGACGATATGGCGCTTTTTGTTCAAGTGGTGCGCTCTGATGGCTTAGCTGCGGCAGGGCGAGTATTAGGGCTTTCTCCAGCGAGCATGACCGCACGGATCAATGCACTTGAAGCGCACTATAAAACCCGTTTACTTACTCGAAACACCAGAAGTATCAAACTGACAGAAGCGGGAGAGCGGTTTTATCAGGGCTGTGTGCGAGTCATTGAGGAGGTCGCGGCGGCGGAGGCACTACTGCAAGATGCCGATCCCGATTTGAGAGGCACACTCAAAATTGCAGCAAGCTCAGACTTTGGCCGTCAGTACGTGGTTCCCGCCGTTGCGGAGTTTGCCACGCAGCATCCACAGGTGGTGGTTAACCTGAGCCTAGGGGAGGGCTTAGTCAAATTAGTTGAGTCTGGCACTGATATTGCCATTCGTTATGGTAATTTAAATGATAGCAGCTTGATATCTCGGCCTCTGTTAAACAACCGCAGAATGCTGGTTGCCGCCCCAAACTATCTCGAACAGTATGGTACACCAGATTGCTATCAAGCATTACAGCAACATCGCTGTTTAGTACTGGAAAGAGCAGGACAGACGCTAAACGATTGGTATTTTATCGACAGAGACACGCAAGCAAGCATCATTGAAACCGTGCCTACCTGTTTAGTGAGTTCAGATGGAGAAGTATTGCGGAACTGGGCTATTCAAGGGCTTGGGATCACTATTAAGTCGTGGCTGGATGTTCACAAAGATATTAAAGCGGGACGATTGGTGGAGTTGTTGCCAACTCAAACATTGGGATTTAGTCCAACGGACTCAGATAAAGTCGCGCTGCAAGCTATTTATCCATCTAGGCAGTTTCAACCTCGTCAAGTCAAAGCTTTTCTCACCTTTTTTAGCGAGTATTTACAACAAATGCATGATTGATTTTATTTCAATGAAGTCTAACGAATTAGCCGTGCGTAAGTGATAAAGATATGCATAATAAACGCTCATATTTAAATTAACTAAAGAGGTTCAAGGATGGCAATTGGCAATATTAAACACGTTATTTTTGACGTCGGTAACGTATTTGTGAGGTGGTCACCAGAGGAGATAGTTCGGCTTACCTTTGGCAACCAATGTGACGTTGAGAGTCTAGCTAAGCAGTTGTTCCACAGTGAGATTTGGTTTGCGATTAATCGAGGAGAACTGACTGAAGCAGACACCAAGCACGCTTTTATGCAAACCTGTCACTTAACCTCTGAGCAAGCTGACGAACTGTTCTTTTATATCAAAGAATCGCTGATCCCACTTTATGGCACGCTTTCACTGATGCAGCGCCTAAAGGCGGCTGGATATAGTGCATATGCCCTCACCGACAATGTGCATGAGATTGTGAGCTACCTAAAAGCGCGTCATACTTTCTGGCAACACTTTGACGGAGAAATTATTTCTGCTGAGCTTGGCTGCATGAAGCCCGGTAAAGCTATTTTTACTCACTTACTGGAGCGCTACCAACTGGCGGCAAATGATTGTGTTTTTCTTGATGATGTCTTAGCGAACGTTGAAGGTGCAAAGCAGGTCGGATTACATGGCATTCAGTTTTTTAATGCGGCGCAAGCTGAGCGCGAGTTGCGTGAGCTAGGATTGGTGTTTTGATCGGGTTGAGACTCCAAAATAGGCCCAAGTGCGGGCCTAAAAAGAATTAATCGCACATATACTGTCTATTGGTGAAAGCGCAGTCGTGATCACCGTAACAAGAGATAGCACCTGTACGGCAATCGTGGCGGTTAGTCGGTACACAGTCCAAATCAGTCAAACGGTTTACACCACCACCAATTTGGGGGGTCGCTTGTGGCGTAATAGCTTGAGCATTGTTTAAGTTTTTAAGCGGCTTTTTATTCAGTTTAATTTTCATTTTTCATTTCCTTTGGGTGGTAAGAAAGCGTATTAACAGCGAAGAGAGCTACAGTTATAGCAAGAACCAAATGCTTTCGTGTTGCATAACTCGGTTATTTCTCTGTCACAACCCGCGGTTAAATAACCTCCCGCGATGTTTGGTGTTTGGGCTTTTTCCAAGCCTGCAGTATGGTTCAGTTGTTTTATCTTTCTTTTTGTTAGTGTTAATTTCATCTTATTTTCCTTATTGTGAAAGCTTGAATTGTCGTACAAAAAATAAACTGCATTATTGACTGTACCCAACATAAATTATTTGTCAAATATGTTTTTTAAAGGTTAAATTTATGTTTTTTTCAACCCTGTGTAACTTCAACGCTCGATGACAAGCTGCTTTTTAGCCTTGAGTGCAGCAACTATGGTGTAATGTACATTTGCACTGCCAGTCGCCCAACGCATCGATATTGTTTGGTCTTTTTAATCATGCAACACTGCAACATGAGAATAATTAAAAAGCGGGATGAAGATGCGTAAATTAACAGCCTTGGTGTGGTCTTGCTCTGTTTCCTTGTGTGTGGGTGTTGCGTTTGGTAACACGGCGCAAGCTGACGAGTCACCAATATTTAGTTCTAAAGCCACAGCACAGCCAATATGGGCTGAACACGGCATGGTATCTAGCCAAGAGGCACTTGCCAGTCAGGTTGGTGTAGAGATTTTAAAGCAAGGTGGCAATGCCGTTGATGCGGCTGTCGCAGTAGGTTTTAGTCTTGCCGTGACTTTGCCAAGGGCCGGAAATATCGGCGGTGGTGGCTTTATGCTAGTGCATCTGGCAAAAGAGAATAAAACCATCGCGATTGATTATCGCGAAATGGCACCGAGCCGTGCGCACAAAGATATCTTTATTGATGAAAATGGCGAGGTAAACCCAAAGCTAAGCCTTCAGCACGGCCTTGCGGTGGGTGTTCCCGGAACGGTTATGGGGATGGAGTTAGCACTCGAAAAATACGGCACCATGACACTTAACCAAGTTATTCAGCCTGCAATAAAATTGGCGCGAGATGGCATTAAAGTGACCTCTGATTTAGCTAATTCGCTTTCTCATAGTTACATTAAAGAACGAATGCTGAGTGTGCCGGCGTCTAAGGCTGTGTTTTATAAAAAAGATGGTAGCAGCTACAAGCCAAATGAATGGCTGGTGCAATCAGATCTTGCCCACTCTTTAGCGCTGATCGCTGAAAAAGGCAGCGCGGGCTTTTATCAGGGCGAGACAGCAAAGAAAATTGTTGCTGCGGTAGAAGCAGCTGGTGGCATTATGTCGCTGGATGATTTAAAAGGCTATAAAGCGGTAGAGCGTGAGCCGGTAAAAGGCACATACCGCGGCTACGACATAGTTTCTATGCCGCCTCCTTCATCTGGTGGTGTGCATATCATAGAGATGCTGAACATGTTGGAGCAATATCCTATTGGTGGGCTTGGGCATAATAGCGCTGCTACCGTCCATTTAATGGCTGAGGTCATGAAGCGTGCGTATGCTGACCGCAGTGAATATTTGGGCGACCCCGATTTCTACGACGTACCCGTTAAAGCATTGGTGGATAAGCAATATGCAAAGCAGCGCAGTAAACAAATAAACGCAGACAAAGCGACGCCAAGCCGTGAGGTTAAGCCCGGTAAATTATTACCTTATGAGAGTAACCAAACCACGCATTATTCTGTGGTAGATAAGTGGGGCAATGCGGTGAGTAACACTTACACGCTTAACTTTAGCTATGGCTCAGGTATTGTCGCGGCTGGCACTGGCATTCTACTTAACAACGAAATGGATGATTTCTCGGCAAAGCCCGGCACACCAAATGGTTTTGGTCTGGTTGGTGGAGAAGCTAACGCTGTTGAAGGCAAGAAGCGCCCGTTGAGCTCGATGACACCGACGATTGTAATGAAAGAGGGTAAACCCTTTTTGGTAACGGGTAGCCCTGGTGGCTCGCGTATTATCACCACCACGCTACAAATCATTATGAATGTTATTGATCATGGCTTAAATATCGCTGAAGCAACCGTGGCTCCGCGTATTCACCACCAATGGTTACCAGATGAAATTCGTATTGAACGCAGCTTAAATGTGGATACTCGACGTCTACTTGAAAACAAAGGACACACACTTTCGGAGCAGAATGCGATGGGCTCAACCCAGTCAATCATGCTTACCGATAAAGGTCTATTTGGCTCCTCCGATCCAAGGCGCGCAGATAGCGCTGCGGTGGGGTACTAATACCAATTGAATTAATTCTCTAATCAATTTGAAGGGTGAAATAGCATATTAGCTTCGTTAAAAATTTCTCATTTAGAACAACTAAATAGCAAAATTTTTGCCGCCTATATGGATATAGGTACCTTAGCGGTAGCAGGACGCGAGAGCGGTGCTACTAAAGCTATTTCCCCGCTTCAAGATAGATCATTTACTTAATACAACTGGTATAATATCCTGATTTCCATTGAGTCTTAAGTGTAATTCAAATCGAGTAGGGGCGAGATGCCCCTTTTCTATGCGCTTTCTTTGATTAAATACTCTGGCAGTGGCCAATTCATGACGATGACTTCGCCTTGCCAAGTTTCAATCGTCAGCCAAACCCTGTCGTCTTTTGATAATGTTTTCTTTGCTAAAGCATGTACGTGTTGACCGTGTTTTGTGCCGTGAAGGATCCCGAGCTCATGCTTCATAAGCTGTGCAAGTGGCATCGCGTTGGGGCCGATATTGAGATAGCCTTGGCGCACAGATTCAACGTCACCTTTATTGAACAGTAGTAAGAAGTCTTTGACGTATAAGTTATCGTGGATGTATGGCGGCTTGTCGTCAAAAGGCATTGGTGTAATGCTGTACTCTCCAAGTGTTTGCTCCGCCAATGGAGCGGGAAATTCTGGATGTAATGATTGATAATAAAACCAAGCTGGCAATACCAGCAATAGAGCATTTAACCAATATTTATTGTGTTGTATAAAGCGTTTGACTGCATTCATGGCGATTTACCCTTGTTGTGCTTTTAGTTGTCTTGCATTGCTTCGTTCTTGGCTACGCGCGCGTTTGGTCCGAAGCTGATACATGATAAATCCGGTAACTGACATCCCGGATAAAATACAGCCAAAAATAAACCAGATGACTTTTGTCCAGATCCCTCCAATGGTGCCGTAGTGCAGTGGATCTGTGATGTGCATAACCGTTTGTAAGCCTGTCATTGAATCAGGGTTTGCATGATGAACGACTGTATCATTCCAAGTGTTGTAGGCAATATTAATGCTGTAATCGTCATAGAGTACGTAGTCGTTTGCGCCACTGATTTTAAGCGTATCGCGGTTATGCTCAGGTAGCATGATGTAACTTGGACGAAAGTCAGTGTACTGTTGTTGGATTTCAGCGAGCGCTAGATCAACACTGGTCTCTACTGCATTCGCGTTTATTGTTGAGTTGGGTATATTCGCTGCATTTAATGTTTCATGATGTTCGAGTTCAACACCAGCATGCCACAGCACCGCTTGCGTTAAATACCACAGTCCGGTAAGGCTCATTACGGCCATAAACCAAAGCGACCATACTCCACTGAGTTTATGGATGTCAGCGGCAAGGGTGCGACCACCTTGTGATTTACGCAGCTTAAACTGAAAAAACGCTAACCAAAACTTTTTGTATACCACCTGGCCTGTGATCAACGCGCCCAATAGGATCAGTGACATAAACGCCACTAAATAGTAACCAACACTATAGCCATTTTGCCATGGAAATAGCAGCCAGCCATGTAGTGAACGCATAAAGTTAATAAACGTATTGCCGTCATTTATTTCCTGAACAGCTCCTGTGTACTGGTTTACGTATGCAAGCGCATAGGGCTTGTCGACGTCGGTAAACATCACCACGTAGGTCAAATAGGGCTCTCTCACATTGAGCCCCATGACATCTGCACTTGGGTGCTCATCCTTAAACGCGCGTAACACTGAGCCCGCTGACATCTCACTTACTTGACTGGGGTTATGTGCCCGAGAATCAGGGTTGGTAAGCCATGTAAGTTCATGGCTGAAAACGGAAATGGTACCTGTGATACAAATAAAGCAAAACAGTAGCCATATTGGCAGTGAAAACCAACCATGCAACTGAAACCAAAACTTGTTGCTTATTTTCTTTGCCATTGTGTGTTCCTAGTTTTTTGAATGACGGCGACAAATTAAAGCTGAGGGAGTATTTGCGCAAAAATGTAAATAAAGTATATCTTTTTAAAAGTGTAAATAGCAATTATATTCATTTGGATGTGCGTTAAATGGCATGTTTTATTCGTTTAGCGGTTTATATTACTCGTTTCTTTTATGGGAAAATTGTTTTAAATTAGTTGGTTACTGTTTTTGGGAACGTTCCTTAAATCGGGTTCGAAACTGGTTGTAATTCATCTTAATGTTATTGCTAATGGTTATCATCTGCATTATTATCGTTTCAATTTTTACAATATTAGGATGAACCCAGTGAACACTCTGCCTCTCAAAACGCTCTCATTTGCTGTTATGGCAGCGCTCGGCACGTCAGCATTACAGGTGCAAGCAGCACAGCAAGATAATGAAGAAATTGAAAAAATAGTTGTGACGGGAAAATACACCGTCAATGAAGTGATAGACACCGCAACTGGCTTAGGGTTATCCCTTCTTGAGACGCCGCAATCTGTTAGCGTTATTACCGCTGCACGGATCAAAGAGCAAAAGCTCGATACGTTGACCGACACCGTATTAAATGCGATTGGGGTGTCAGCGAAAGAAGTTGATAATGTTCGTAATACGTTGCAGTCACGTGGCTTTGACATTACCAATTATCAAATTGACGGCGTTCCTTTGTCATGGAGTTTGGCGGGGGATTCAGGTGAAACCATCGCGGATGTTGCGATATATGAGCGCGTGGAGTTTGTGCGTGGTGCAACGGGGTTATTAACCGGCGCGGGCGATCCTTCAGCTTCTATTAACCTAGTACGCAAACATGCAAATAGCACCGACCTCACAGGGTTTGCTAGTGTCTCTTTGGGAAGCTGGAACAATAAAGAAGTGATGGTGGACGTTGCCAATGGATTAACTAACGATGGCAGTGTGCGTGGACGAGTGGTCGCGAAGTATGAAGAAGGTGACTCGTATTTAGATCTCTTTTCTGACGAAAGTACCGTGCTTTATGGGGTACTAGAAGCGGATTTAAGCACGCATTCGACGATCCGCGTTGGTGCTAGCTATCAGCGTAACGACCCTACCAGTCCAACTTGGGGGGCATTACCTACTTTCTTTACCGATGGAAGTAAAACAGACTGGGAAGTTGAAAAAACCACGGCTGCAAATTGGACAGAGTGGCAAACTACTGGCACCAATGCTTTTGTGAACTTTAGTCACAACTTTGCAAATGGCTGGGAACTGGTTGCCAATTACAACAAGCTGAAATACGAGCAAGATACAGAGCTGCTCTATTTATTCGGCACGTTGGATAAAACAACGGGTGAGGGCTTAGCGTCTTGGCCTTATAAAAGTACAGGTGAAAGTAACCAAGACAGCTTTGATATCCAGCTTAAAGGTTTTTATCAACTCGCCGGTCGTGAGCATGATTTCGTAACTGGCGCGCTTTACAGTGAGCAGAGTGCCGATACCCTCACTTTCGCTGCGCTCGATAATGCCTTTTTGCCAGTTGGCAATTTTTACGAGTGGGACGGCAATTTCCCTGAGCCGACGTGGGGCACAGAAACCTCAGTTGCTCAAGATATGGATACCGAGCAAAAAGGGTTTTACGCCGCAACAAGGCTAAATCTTAGCGATGAGCTTAAAGTAATAGCGGGTGGTCGTTTGTCGAGTTGGCAGCGCGAAGGCGAAAGCTATGGCGTCATCACTGATTTTGGCGACAATGGCGTATTTATACCTTACGCTGGCGCCTTGTACGACTTGTCGACAACACAGCGAGTGTATGCAAGTTACACAGAAATATTCCAGCCGCAAAATGCCCAAGACCGTAACGGTGACTTCCTTGATCCAATCAAAGGAAAATCATACGAAGTGGGGCTAAAAAGCACCTATTTAGATGATACGCTGCAAACAACATTGGCGATTTTCCAAATCGAACAAGATAATCTAGCTCAAGATGATGTTGGATACATAGTTCCAGGTTCGGTAAATACAGTCGCGCAATATGCTGCTGAAGGCACAACCAGTAAAGGCTTCGAATTTGAAGTGGTGGGTCAGTTGACTGACGGTTTTGATGTGCATTTGGGTTATTCACAATACAAAGCAGAGGATGCCAACGGCGTTGAAGTGAATACGGATAACCCAAGAAAGCAATTTAAGTTGTATACGACTTACCAATTTGTGAATGCTTTACCTGAGTTGACGATTGGTGGTGGCGTGAACTGGCAGGATGACACTTATTCAGTAACGGGCAACGATAGGCTAGAGCAAGATGCCTATGCACTGGTTAGCTTGATGGCAAACTACGTACTGGCAGACAATATGGTGCTACAACTCAACGTAGAAAACCTCTTCGATGAAAAGTACTACAGCCAAATTGGCTTCTTTGATCAGTATCGTTATGGCGCGCCGAGAAATTACAGCTTAAGTTTTAGCTATGATTTTTAGTAGATTGTAAACTAACAAAGCGTGGCTAGTGAGCCACGTTTTTGTTCATTGTCTATTTATTGCAAGAACTGTACGCTTGGGGGCAATACAGTCAAAAAGGAATTTTGCAATGAATTTATCCCCTGCTTTTTTGGTCGCTGGCTTTATAGTAAATATGAGTACAGCGTCCGCCACACCGGACTATCAAAATGTGCTTAACCAGCTACCGCTGCCACCTAATGAACTTACCACTTTACTGCATGACCTAGCGCTACAAGGTCTTGAGCAGCACGCTATGGCTGAGTTAATTAAGGGCTATAACCGATTACACAACAAACGGATAGAATGTGCCAACGTTGCGACTGTGTTGAAAAGATCGCAATTGGACTCACTCAAAATGGATGTAGAGTACTACACCACTGTGCTTTTTTATGTTGATGGTTTGAACAAAAATCACTGTGAATCTACGGAGTTTGGCGCTTTTACAAGGACAGTCGCTATAAATTATGTGATGCATAAGAACCCGAGAGAGCTTAAGCTGGTGAAAGCAATGAACGTGCTATCTTCTGGGCGTTACGCAAATTTTAATGAGTTTGAGGCTGAGTTTAACGCTTTACCTGAGACCGTTAAAACGGCCGCGCTAAAAGCGGATTTTCTTCGAGATAACTTTAATTTGTTTCAAAGCTTGGAGCAAGTTCACGGACACGAGTGATAAAAGGAATATTTGTGAAACCCCTGCTATTAGTTTTGATATTGTTTGCGTTCGCGCCGCAAACTAACGCTGAAATAATGTCAGTAGATCTTACGCCGACTATTGAGTATCCAGTTGAACAATTAGCACCAGTTCAAAAGGCGCTGCTTCGTGAGCTGTTAAATAGCGTAACACAACTGGGTGATAAAAAAGCGGCTTGCGAAAATGCGCGTGTTATTACACCAAAACAATTACACAGTCTTAATATTACCCCGCAGCAGCGAGGTATCGTTTTATCTTATTTTTATATTCACCAAAAAAGAGAATGTGAAGCCGAAGAATATGGCGAGTTCGCCAGACTTGTTGCTGCGAATTTAGCGGTGCAAAATCAGTCAGAAGTCTTAAGGTTCGTCAATGCACTAAACACGGTAAGCTCCAGCGTTTATTTCGATTATGTTGAAACGGAGTTGGAGTTTAACCAGCTACCAGAAAGTGTTCGCAATAGAACCTACCAAGCCGAGTTTTTACAGCATCCGTTTAGTCTTATGCATACGCTAGAACAGTTCGAATGATTCGGCGTGATGTTCTTATTAAGTAAAATCTAAGCTGGCATAATACGGTTTAATAATTCGTATGCGGTACGTTTTGCGATATTCACATTGATCGCGAGCGTGCTATTACTCAGTGTTAACCACGTTTATGGTTTAGCAGTAGTGATGTTTATTTCAGGACTCGCGTTTGCTGCTACTCGCCTGGTATCAAAAACACGATGATACAAGGCGAGTAACTCAAGTTGTCAGTGATTAAGAATGTAAGAGTCGCGCTTACTTCGTGCGACATACCGCTTGTTTATCTGTAGTTTCGCTGCTGCAGGTTAGAAAAGCGACACCACTTTCATCCAAAAACTCTCCTTGCCACGCGCCATCTTTGCCAAGCTTAATTGATAAAAAGCCGAACTTACCTTGCTCGTTAACGAGTGCGTTTTGGCTATCAAGTGCATAATCAAATTCGCTAAAGGCATTGGTATCACTGAGACTGACGCCGCTATTGCCGACAACGATTTGCGCAGGACGCGCGGTACTGGCAGCAAAGGTTGAAGACTGATAAATATGCATATGTCCAGCGAGTGATAAAGTCACGTGTTTAGGCAATTTACCTTGTCTGGTGCTCTTCAGCGCGGTTTGCAACATTACATTTAGTGTGTCTTTGGTTGCTGGGTCTTCAACGCCCCAAATGGGTCTGTGGCTCATAATCCACATGGGTTTGGCTTTGAGTAGTTCGCTTCTGACACTAAGTCGTTGATATTGCTGTTGGTAGACTTTTGTTAGGCCATTGTCTGCACTGGCATCACAGGCATTGGCGCTATCCATTACCCACACACTGAGCGGTTTTAAATTGATGGTATAGGAGTTTTGCACAATGATATGGGCACTTGCAGATTGTGGCGGTTGATTATAATCCCCCTGTGCAGGACATTGCTTTTGCTCAATGGCATCAGGAAGGTTAGCTCCCGGACCAAAAAAGTAAAACCAGCCAATACCTGCTCGGCTACAAAGTTCATGATTACCTCGTGCAAAAATCCATGGTGCGGTTGCTGAAAGATCCGTTGTTGCGGCAAAAAAGTCGGCTTGCCAGTTGCTCCATGTATCTGGTCTTGGGCTATTTAACGCGTTTTGACTGTAGTAGGTATCGTTGAGACCGCAGCTAGTACCACCATATCCACCATCGCCTGCGTCATAAGCATAGGTATCACCAGAAATCGCACCACCCGTGCCTCGATAGTTGAAATCCCCCATATGGAGCAACAATTGTGGTTGTTGCTTTGCCCCTTGCTCTGCGAGGGTTTTAAACGGCTCGGCGGCAGAGTTGTTTTCGCAAACTGATGATTTGCAGCCGGTATCGCCAAAAACCGCAATTTTATTCGGATCGAATGTCACAGGCGCTAACGAGAACTGGCTATCACTGACGGTATAAGCCGTGTTTGGGGAGATTTTTGCTTCACATACTGAAACCGGAAAGTGTGTTTGGTCTGGACGCATTGCTCGCAACTGCATCGGCATGGATTTTTTACCAAAGAGCAAGCTTGGGCATTGATTGGCGTCGCTGAGCACGCCGTCAACAACGACGCGCGCGTAGATATTTGGGGCTTCAGTAGTTGAAGGCGCGAACATTGAGTAAGCGCCTAATACTTTGGTATTCGCTTGTTGGACTGCAAACGTGCTGCTACAAGCAATTAAATTGAGCGTCGCAATGGCGATGATGATGCGCATGACTTCATTCCTTTTTGAACAGTTGAATGAAGTTTAATGCATTGTTAACTATTTGCGAGTCTTGAATACGAATATCCTTATTCATAGCTGATTATTGGTGTTTGCAGCGGTAGAAGCCGTTGACTGTGTCTTGGCTAAAGCGTGTGCCGTTAACATAGGTGTCTTGGTTGATTTTACCAAACCGCGCTAGGTTAAATTGCAATCTTGCAAGCATTTCAGCACTCGAGGCCTGCTCAAAGATTTCTGTTACTGGTGGATCGCCAACAAAGTTGGTATACCAAGGAAACCAAGAATTATCCTGCCCACTGACTGTTTGGTTCGGATAATAATTCCCCCCTTGCCAACGGTCGAAGGTAAAATCTTCGAGGCTAAATAGGCCAAAACCTGGCTGTGTCATACAAGCATCAGCCGCCTGATACTCAGGGTAACCTGAGCTGGCAGCAAAATGATTACAAACATTATGTGGCAAATTACTGCTATTCGCCGCTTGATACTCAACCTTTCTAAACATCACAGGATGTGCGGGGCCTCCTGATGGGTAGACGATATTCGCCGCGACAGGTGAACCCCAGCGATAATGGTACATGGCCACAGCCAACCCTAAATCTTCCTTACTGGTGGCAACATTATCTGGATGAGTCCACACTCCACCCGGATCGGTTGGCGTTGCCCCATTTTTAAAAATAATCCCATATTGATTGTTTTCTAATTGATTCATTAGATTTGGCGTTGTGTTGTCAACTACCGTCGTTGGGATCATTGTGCTTGCGGCATTGGGAGTATAGGTGAGTGTTGGGTTATTTAACGCCTTCCAGCATAGCAAGCCATAACCATAGCCATTGGCTATCATCGGGCAGCCAGACATTGCTGATGCCGATTGATTGCTTTCATATGTATGTGTTGTTGAACGTGCCGAAACTTCGCCGGAGCTAACCAATATTCCCCAAGCATTGCGAGTAATGCGAATATCAGCAAACTCGGTGTCAGGAATAAATACCGTTGTGGCCGAAATAACCTGTAGTTCTAAATCTAGTTCTAGTAGAGAGGTGGCAACGAGGGCGTCTTCATGAAGCTTTGGATACTGCGTCATAATCGTTTGCTGCGATGGTTTAATCACAGCGTCTCTTGGTGATAACCCCAATAAATATAAGCGATCGTTATCAAGGTAGCTTGCCAGTGGGCGTGATAGCTCAAGTTGTGCGATTGGACGCTTGGCTTGAATATTTGAGTTGGTATCCGTGAGGGTGAGGTCGGTATTTTGAAGCAGCAACCAATGCTTATCACTTAGGCCAACAACCTGAGTTTGGTTAAGTATGTGACGAGATACGCTATCAGCTTGGCGAGTGACGATTAAGCTATCGTCACTCAACGGATAACTAGACTGTGTGGTGTCATTGTGGTGATGACGCAGCGCCGGTGGCTGATATTGTCCGATTAAGGTGGTGAGTTCAATGCGAATAGCGTCGTGAGTACTTTGAATAAGCCAATTTCCGGTTTCATCTCGAACAAAAATAGCCGGACTATATTGGCCAGATTTATCCACGCTAAATGCTTGCCAAGTGGTATTACAGGCTTTGGCGCAGGAGGGGGAACTTCGAGTAAGGGATGACTTATCTTTTGTCAGAGATTCGTCATAGTTATCATTAAAAACAAAGGGTAACTCAGCTTTACCCGACGCGAGTTGTAACGTGAACAGTAAGCGCCGCTGATTGCCGCTGGCATAGAGTCTGTTTTCTTTTAGATAACCGAGCTGGAGTTGAGAGTAACTCTCTAACTTTTTCATGTTTCCAGCTTCACCTTGATAGCTGGGCTCATACGTCTCGCTATTGAATGGTGCGGTTTGCTCTAACTGGGGAAATTGCAGCGTTTGTTTGCAGGCATCTTCTGCGCATGTTTGTAAGGTGATCCTTTGGTCCTGATATTGAAAAGAATACCAAGGTGAAAGGGCTTGATAACCTTGTTGTCCTGCGTGAAATAAGAGCGGTAGGGTTGATGTATCGTAGTGCTCTGACTCTGCTGAGGCATGAACACTCAAAGACAAAGCCCAGCAGGTAAGCGTGGTGGCGATGAACTTATTCATAATCTTTCCTTATTGGAGTAGGGCAGCGCTTAGCCACCCTTAACAAAAACCTAGTGAATGATGCCTTGACGTTGGCCTGCATTAACGGGTTTGTTGAGCTGTACAGAGAGCCAGTTTTCAACGTCGCTACGTAACGATGCATCGCTATCAGGACCGGATTGTGACGAATAGAACCATAACCCTGTTGGTGCTGGAGCATTGACATTGCTGCCGCAGGTAAAGTGATTTGCCGCATACATCACCGCGCCTGAGCTACCATATTCGTAATGACTGTCCGAATAACCACCGTAGCCTCTGGCTTGCACCCGACCTTTCGAATCAAGGGTAAAGTGATACACCTCATTGGGTTGCAACAAGAAAGGGCTGACGTCGGACGAATCAAAGCGCGCGCGCATTGTGGTGGTAACACTGGCTTGATTACCTGAACGCGTGATCATGCCTGCCAAGTTGGTGATAAGCGCATCGGCCAATTGACCATCAAGTAAGCTGCCAGGGTTGCCATTGACGATTGCAGAAGTAATGCCAAGTGCGGCTTTGACGACTCCAATGGTGGAGTTTAAATTCCATGTGGTGTTATATCCCATGGCTGCGCCACCGGCTTTATTAAACAAGATGACTTCAGGTGCAGCTCCTGGCAAATCGACCGCAAATTTTGCGCCGTCGGTTGCGTGTGAGTTGGTCCCTTTTGACCAGATTTTTTTAGCTTGCCCAGTTACATGGTAGCGAGCTGAATAAGTGCCTCTGACTTCTAAATTGCCCGAACAGGCATTACTTTGATTACATGCAAATCCCCCTGTGTCTGCACACAACATTTTGACGTGGAACTCAGTCGAGTTATGGGCTGAGGTGTTGTCGAAACTGAGCGCTTTATTTTTTGACCAACGTTTCCCCTTAGCTGAGTGAAAGGCGCCGTAGGCTGAGGTATTGACATAAGCATGGTGCTTAGAAAAACCACTACCATCGCTGGTGGATGTGCTCCAAGGCGTTTGGGTTGATGGGTAGTTAGTGACCACTTGGCCTGTGCTGGTTGAAGGGGTCACCATCTGACATGAGCATTGTGACTTAGGCCCGAAGATGGGTTTTTTAGTCAGCAATTCTTTTAATTCGGCAAGAATATCTGACGGTAGCGTCCTATCGTATTCAAGTACCGAGAGCCCTTTACGTTTAGGCGCTGCGTATTCCTTATGCCAAGTGCTGTAAAGCTGTGGTGCATTTAGCTCTAAATGTTGGCTGAGAGTTGGCACTTTTTGCTGTTGTGTCCATTTTTCGAATACCGTCGGTTTAAATTGAATAAGATATCGAGTAAAGAAAAAGTTGTCTTCAGGCGCTTGCTCGGTAAAAGCATTTTCCCATGCTGATAATACGTTTTGATCTAATGCTTTTGCTTGGCTTAGCATCTCCCCATCTCGATAGTCGCGGATCAAGCTATCGACATAGCGGTCTAATTCATATTCTTCGTCGTTGTCGGAGATATATTCAAGCAAGGAAACACGGTCTTGAGACCAGTTTGAAATGACTTGCCACGCTTCTGGGCTTACTTGAGAGGGTGCCATTTCTCCATATTCTTCTGCGGCTTGTAGCGAAATACTACCCAGCAACAACGTGCTGGTAACTAGGCTGACTAATTTGGGGGTGAAATTTCTCTGTTTCATTTTTCTATTCCTTCATCGTTGTGCTGAGTCAACATGCCTCATGCATTGTTAACTTGCCTTGTGATGTTGGAAACTTTTTCAGCGATTGAATAGGAGGTTGTAGGGCCAGTTAGGGTCAACTTGGGTAAAACCTTTGATATTAAATGGACGCATTGGGTTAGGTAAGTTTTGATATCAAGCCGTGGTAAATAAAAACTTAAATATCAAAGGTCTGCTTATATTTTTACCCGAATTTACCCAATTGCCCCGTAACTTTTGCTGCAATCAATATTCGCTTGAGGCAGGATTTTGCTATCGCCGTTATTGGAGTCTCAGCGTGAGTACATTTGCAATCGAGTAACGGTGTCATAACCAATAAGGAGACAGTTATGAGACGAGTAATAGTATTGGGAGCAACTTTGATTGCGAGCTTTGTACAAGCCCATAGCCCAGAAATGATAGCGCAGATCGAAGTTGCTGATGGGGCGAAATGTCCAAAGAGGCAAACGATCCTATTAGGTAAAATGACATTAACCGCTGGGACCTTTAAATATTTACACAGTGAAGGAAGTAATGTTTGCACAAGTCCTAAGCAAAGTATTTCTGGTCGCATTACACCACAACTAGATTGTGGCCAGTTTGATGATTGGCGGCTTGCTTATGATATGGGTAATAAAATGTGTCAATCTCTACATCAAAATATGAAAGGCTTTAGTAATAGCTTAAAGCCTGATATGACAGTGTATCCACGCTTCGAAGGACCTTTTGAATTCAAAGGAGATCGCCATCACCAAGAATATGAGGCCGGTATGGGCGTGACTTTAGCATGTTATTTATGTGAGACTGCGACGGTTAACTAGGGACTATTAATACCAGAAGGGGCGGAAGCCCCTTTGTTGTAGACATCAAGCAGCGTTGTAGCACGCTAAGATTTGTTCCAGTTGTTCAACTTTTTGAGAAAGAGGCGCGGTATCGAGATTAGCGTCTTCTTGGCATTGAGTGAGTACATATTGTGCCGTGGTAACAATATTTCGAATACGCGGCTTTTTGGGCAGCGTTTTGATATTAAGATAGCGTTCAAGAGTACGCACTCGCAAGCGGCCATCATCGATATTCACTTTCCACACTTTGCTTTCTTCCGCTAATTCGACACGAGTTTTGCCACTACCTTGCTCCCAAAGCGTCAAAGTGAGTGTCATTACTTCAACCATCAATTGTCTAGCGGCCTGTTCGTCAATGCTCATATGTCCACCGTGCAATCCATGAGTGCCGGTGCGGGCGGTATAGCGAGCAAAGCTGTAAGTAACCAGCACACCCACTACAAATGCGATAAACCCGACGAGTACATGAGACAAAATACTTGTCTCTGTTTGGTGCTTAGGCGCGGCCAAGACGTTAGCGCTTTGAAGGCGAAATTGATAAAGGTTTTCACTTTGTACACGACTACTTTTAAGCATGTCATTATAACGCTGTGCGGTCTCTACCGCTTCTTTATAAGCGTGTGTTTGTAATTGAGACTGCAATAAGGCAATGTAAAATAACTCGGTAAGCTGACTATTTTGCTGATTATGTGCTTCAAGCCCCTGTTTAAGTATCGTTTGTGCTGTTAGGTTATCGCCCTCAAGCTGCTTGAGTTTGGCTTCAATAAGCAGTGCTCGCTGATCCACTTTACCGTGTTGAATTAGTTGCCGAGTACGTTTAAATGAAGCAAGTTGCTGTTGTGCCTGAGCGATATGATTTTGAGCAATGGCAATTTCGGCCAATAATAAATAGGCTCGAGACAATTGGGTATAGGCGCCACTTTGTGTCAAAGGTTGAAGTAAATCTTCAATGATTTCAGTTGCTTTGTTGTAGTCGCGCTTTTTGTAAAATACCTCCGCGATGCTTAGCAAGGTGTGATTCGCTTTGACTTGGTCGCCAGCTTGCTGGTGGAGCGCATGGGCTTGACGAAACGAGAGAATGGCATCGTCCAACTGATTAATATCCCTCGATACATTCCCTAAATTGTTAAGTGTGATCGCTTGCCTCTGCAGATCATTTGTTGCTTTCGCTATTTGGTAGCTTTCTAAAAATAAAGTAAGGGCAGTGTCTAAATCTCCGAGTGCCTGATAAGCATTAGCTAAATCGTTTGCCGATTTACCCAGGAGTTCGTTTTGTTGCAACTTAGCCGCAAGCGTTTGCGCTTCGTGGAAGCTCTCCAGCGCTTGAATATAATTGCGCTGGCGGTAACGATTAATACCACTTTGTCTTAACACCTGAAAGCGTTGGAGTGTGGTTAACTTCCACGCTATCAACTCATCCAGAATTTGATTGCTGAGCTTTATGTCACCCGCTCGACGATACAAGCTAGCAAGCTCAAGGTGTGCATCAAAAGCTTGAGCACCGTTGGGTTCAAGCGTTTCAAGATGTTGCTTACAAGACAAAATTTGGCTTGTGAGGTTAGCATTATTGGCACTTGGGCATTCTGAACCATGCGCCGGTAACACAACGAGCAGTAAAGCTAAAAGCAAAGCAAGCAAAGGCATAAATATTAGTCTGGATACATTGTTTTTACATATTAATATAGTGGTAACAAAAAGTCGTGTCTGCCTTTAATAAATCTCGGGTCGACTACTTTTTGTATTTTGTTGCTGTCTAGCTGCTGTTGTTTTACCTTGCCAGTACGACCAAGTCTCGATTTGTTAATATTGTTAGTTTAATGTGTTTTTGGTATGGTCTTGTTTCTAATTAAGGCCCAGTAGAAGAAGCTGGAAATCAATCCATAAGGAAATAAAAATGAAGTTAAATACGATGTGGCTAAAGTCACTTAGCGTCGGTGTCATGTTATTTGCACCACTGGTAAGTGCAGCTCCTCAGCTTAATAAAGCCATATTTGAGTACAATGCTGGATTAAACATTCAAGAGGAATTTAATATCTTTGCCGATGGCGAGGTGGCTGATCCGAATTATCCAAATAGTGACCTGCGTATTCAATTGGATAGTAGCAAAAGCTACGATCAAATTGGCTTTTATGACAAAACTTACACTACATACGGTCAGGCGGTTGCATACAACACATTAGACAGACGTTGGGTTAAATTTAAGGGTAAGGTGCTTTATTTCTCAGGCGAAGACAACGGTAACCAAAAGATAGATACGATTTCTTTTCGCGTTGTTAATCCTGCTGGAGAAACATCGGAGTGGGGAGAGATAAGAGTTAGCTTAGACCAAGCGTTTGGTGGTAATTACGATGTGTATCCGAGTGATGACTTGGCACAAACCGTTGCTGGTCAACCTGTTGATGTGTACGTTAAAGATAACGATAGTGGCGTACCATATTATTATGGTGTTGAGATTTTTAGCTCACCAGCTAACGGTACAGTATCTGTTAACAGTGACTACTCCATTACTTACACACCAAAAGCTGGGTTCATTGGCCAGGATTCGTTCCAATATCGCATTAAGGGTAACAACCTTTATGATATTACAAGCGCGCCGGCGACAGTTTCTGTTTCGGTAGCAAATTAACCCCAAACTCAGGCCAATACGCACACATATTAAGTGTGATATTGGCTATCCCTTTAGCAATAAAAATACTCCAGCCAAAGCAATTAGGCCTCCAAACATCATAGACTTAGTAATAGCTTCTCTGCGCAGTAGTCCAATTGTCATCACCATGAGCGGTGCCGTTGCAAAGATGGTTTGTGCGATAGCGGGATCAGTATGATTAACGGAAATCAACTGTAGCCACAGTCCAATAAAGGTGCCAAAAAACACTGCAACGAATAACCAGTTTTTACCGTCGATTTGTTTAAGTGTGAGTGCTTTAAACAGGCTTTGTGATTTCAAATAAACAACAATAAAGGCCACAAATAGGGTGCCGGATCCCAAGCGAATAAGTGCCGCCCACAAACTACTAATGCTTTCGTTATTTAGCGCACCTTTGGAAAGCACCATACCCGCAGCTTGGCAAATGGCAGCCGTGAGTGCAAAGCAGACTCCCAAGAGATAATGTTTTTTGTCTAATACTGGCTGGCTTCTACTTGGCTTAATCGCCAGCATCACACCAACGGTTGTCACTGCAATGCCGAGCCAAGCGGATGCGCTGAGATAAACATCAAGGAGCACAATGTTTAAGATCCCCGCGATGGCAGGTGCAAGACTTTCAATAACCAAAGTGCGAGCGGGACCTATATTTCTAAGTGCGGCAAAGTAGGCACTGTCACCAATCGCTATGCCCAGTACCCCACTTGCTATCAGCCAGCCCCAGCTCGAGGGTAAGGTCGGGTACATTGCATCACCTGCGATGAGCAAACACAAGATCATCAAAGCAGAAGCGATGACGCCTTTGCTGACGTTCAACTCAAATGGACTAAGGTGATGGCTAAATCGTTTATACAGTATAGTTGAGCCAGCCCATACCCCAGCCGCCGCAATCGCTGCCGCTTCGCCAATACCAATCATAAATTCAAGTTTCATGTGTTTATTAATATGGTGGCAAGTATACATAAATTGAAATAGTCAGTGAGAGGTGAGGCATTAAATTATTATCACAAATGTTTAGACGTCCATACATCTAGAGGTTGAATTTTTCCAGTTTTTGTCCATAATAATGCCATTCGATTAGTCTGGAGCAGCGCATGCCAATCACCGTCACCGACGAACTCCCAGCCATTGCCCAATTGCGTCATGAAAATGTGTTCGTGATGCCACAAAGTCGTGCATCAACTCAAGAGATCCGCCCAATGCGGCTCGCGATATTAAACTTGATGCCGAATAAGGTGGAGACTGAGGTGCAATTTATCCGATTACTGGCAAATACCCCTTTGCAGGTGAACGTTGATTTGTTGCGACTAGACACCCACCGTAGCTCTGAAAACTCAGAGCAACATCTAGATATGTTTTACCGCTATTTTTCGGATGTAAAAGAGCAAAATTATGACGCTTTGATCGTCACCGGTGCGCCGCTGGCGCATCTTGAATATGACGATGTGGTGTATTGGCAGGAATTACAGGCGTTTTTTGATTGGGCTGAGCACCATGTTACTTCAACCCTGTTCTCCTGTTGGGCCGCACATGCCGGTTTGTATCACCATTATGGGTTAAAGCGAGCACTTAAAAATGACAAACTTTGCGGCGTATTTAAGCACCACTGTTATTTTGACCACGGGGCGCTCACTCGCGGTTTTGATGATGAGTTTTTGGTGCCACACTCACGCTATGGCCATATTGATGTCGATAAAATTAACGCGTGTAAAGATCTAGTGGTATTAGCGGGTTCTGAAAAAGTGGGCGCTTACTTAATTAAAAATCACTCAGGTAGCCAAGTATATATTACCGGTCATCCTGAATACGACGCCGATACGCTACAAAAAGAATACCTTCGCGATTGTGAAAAAATGGCCAACGCACCGCAGCCTGAGAACTATTTTCCTGAGAATGACACCAGCAAACGTCCATCTAAGACATGGCAAAGCCATGCATTCTTGTTATTCTCAAACTGGTTAAACTACTATGTTTACCAAACCACACCTTATGATATTAACTTAGTTAGCCAAGATGTAAGGACTAACAATTATGCCGAATAATGTAGCCGTAAACGGTGAGCAAATAGCAGAGCAGCTTAAGCAAGCAATGCAGCAACGTATTCTGATCTTAGATGGTGCAATGGGAACCATGATCCAAAAGCACAAATTAGAAGAGCAAGACTATCGCGGTGAGCGCTTTAAAGACTGGCATGTCCTTATTAAAGGCAACAACGACTTGTTAAGTTTGACTCAGCCCGAGATAATCAAACAGATCCATCGTGATTATCTTGCAGCTGGCGCAGATATCATTGAAACCAATACGTTTAATGCCACCACAATCTCAATGGAAGATTACGACATGGCAAGCCTGAGCCGCGAAATTAATCTTGAATCGGCGAAGCTTGCACGTGCGGTATGTGATGAATTTACCGCCAAAGATCCCAGCAAGCCTCGCTATGTGGCAGGTGTACTTGGCCCAACGTCAAAAACCTGTTCGATTTCTCCAGATGTAAACGACCCTGGTTTTCGCAATATCACTTTTGACAAGTTGGTTGCAGCCTATGTCGAATCAACGCTTGCCCTTATTGAAGGCGGTGCTCACCTTATTTTGATTGAAACGATTTTTGATACGCTCAACGCCAAAGCCGCGTCTTACGGTGTAGAAGAAGCGTTCGAGCAAGCGGGCGTCACTCTGCCTGTTATGATCTCGGGCACAATTACCGACGCTTCCGGTCGCACGCTATCAGGGCAAACCACCGAGGCGTTTTATAACTCCATTCGTCATATTAAGCCAATCTCTATTGGCCTTAACTGCGCGCTAGGCCCAGATTTATTAAGACAGTATGTAGAAGAGCTGTCACGGGTTTGTGAGACCTTTACCTCTGTACATCCAAACGCAGGGCTTCCTAACGAGTTTGGTGAATACGACCTAGAAGCCGATGACATGGCAAAAGAGATTATCGATTGGGGCAATGAAGGGTTTATCAATATTGTTGGCGGCTGCTGTGGCACCACGCCCGAACATATTCGCGCCTTCGCGAGAGGCCTTGAGCAAACCCTGCCGCGTAGCTTGCCTAACATCGAAGTGCGGATGCGTTTGGCAGGTCTTGAAGCCTGTAACTTAAATTAGGAATTCACCATGACACAAACAGCAGTATTTACCAATGTCGGTGAACGTACCAATGTAACGGGATCGGCAAAATTTAAGCGCTTAATTTTAGAAGAAGATTACGAAACCGCGCTGGATGTTGCCAGAGAGCAGGTTGAAAGCGGCGCGCAAGTGATCGATATCAACATGGATGAAGCCATGTTGGACTCAAAAGCTGCGATGGTGAAGTTTCTTAATCTGATAGCGTCAGAGCCGGATATTTCTAAAGTCCCCATCATGGTCGACTCGTCTAAATGGGAAGTCATTGAAGCGGGTCTGAAATGTATTCAAGGTAAAGCCATTGTAAACTCAATCTCCTTAAAAGAGGGTGAGGCACCATTTATCCACCAAGCCAAAATCATCAAGCGCTTTGGTGCTGCTGTGGTGGTGATGGCATTTGATGAAGTTGGTCAAGCGGAAACCGCAGAACGAAAGTTTGAGATCTGTCAGCGCTCTTACAAAATCTTGGTTGACGAGCTTGGGTTTCCACCTGAAGACATTATTTTTGACCCTAATATTTTCGCGGTCGCTACGGGTATCGAAGAACACGATAACTACGCCGTAGAATTTATCGAGGGCACGCGCAGAATTAAGCAAAACCTGCCACACTGTAAAGTGTCAGGGGGTGTATCTAACGTTTCTTTCTCTTTTCGTGGTAACAACCCGGTGCGTGAAGCGATCCACTCTGTGTTTCTTTACCATGCGATTAAAGCAGGCATGGATATGGGGATCGTTAATGCCGGTCAGTTAGCCGTGTATGACGATATTCCAAAAGAGCTCCGTGATGCCGTTGAGGATGTGATCCTCAATACCGACGCCGGTGCTGGCGAACGATTGGTTGAGATCGCGCCTAAATACTCGGGCATGGCGCAAGCCGAAAAACAGGAAGATTTAGAGTGGCGTTCTTGGCCAGTTGAAAAACGCTTGGAGCACGCCTTAGTTAAAGGGATCACCGAGTTTATCGACGAGGATACCGAGGCCTGTCGGCAACAGTTTGATAAGCCAATTCAAGTGATTGAAGGGCCACTGATGGATGGTATGAACGTGGTTGGCGACTTGTTTGGCGCGGGCAAAATGTTCCTGCCTCAAGTGGTGAAATCTGCTCGAGTGATGAAGCGCGCGGTTGCCTATCTTGACCCTTACATTGAGGCTGAAAAAGAAGAAGGCTCTAGTAACGGTAAAGTGATCATGGCCACGGTTAAGGGCGATGTACACGACATTGGCAAAAACATTGTGGGCGTGGTACTGCAATGTAACAACTACGAAGTCGTGGACTTGGGTGTGATGGTGCCAGCTGAGAAAATTCTGCAAACGGCCATTGACGAAAACGCTGATGTTATTGGTCTGTCTGGCCTTATTACGCCATCCCTTGATGAAATGGTGCATGTTGCGAAAGAAATGACGCGTCGCGGCTTTGATATTCCTCTACTCATTGGTGGTGCAACCACATCGAAAGCGCATACGGCGGTTAAAATTGAACCTCAGTACGACAAAGGTGTGATTTACGTCAATAACGCCAGTCGGGCGGTTGGTGTGGTATCTAGTCTGCTAAGTAAAACCCAAAAGCCAGAGTTTTTAGCAAAAACCGCGGACGAATACGTCAAAGTACGGGAGCAGCAGGCGCGTAAAAAACCACGTTCAAAACCGGTTACTTTGGCGCGTGCGCGCGATAATGCGGTAAAACTTGATTGGCAAAGCTACACGCCACCGGTGCCAAATAAGTTGGGGATCACCGAGTTTAAAGACGTGAGCATTAAAACGCTACGCGATTATATCGACTGGACGCCATTTTTTATGACCTGGTCATTGGCCGGTAAATATCCACGTATTCTACAAGACGAAGTAGTTGGTGAAGAGGCGCAAAAACTGTTTCATGATGCCAATGCCATGTTAGATCAGTTAGAACAAGCGGGCACTTTACAGCCACTGGGTGTGATTGGATTGTTCCCTGCTAACCGCGTGGGTGATGATATTGAAATTTATACCGATGAGTCGCGCAGCGAAGTCTTGGTTACGTCATGTCAGCTGCGTCAGCAAACCGAAAAAACCGATTTTCCTAACTATTGTTTGTCGGATTATATTGCACCTAAAGGCATACCTGATTATTTCGGTGCATTTGCCGTCACTGGTGGTCTTGAAGAAGATGACTTAGCAGATGCATTTGATGCCAAGCAAGATGACTACAACAAGATCATGATTAAAGCGGTCGCAGATCGCTTAGCCGAGGCATTTGCTGAATACTTACATGAGCAAGTGCGTAAAGTGCACTGGGGATTTGCGGCGGATGAAGCGCTAAGTAACGAAGAACTTATCCGTGAAAACTATCAAGGGATCCGTCCAGCGCCAGGGTATCCAGCGTGCCCTGAACACACCGAGAAACAAAAAATTTGGCAGTTGTTAGATGTCGAAAACCGTATCGGTATGAAGCTGACTAGCTCATACGCCATGTGGCCGGGAGCAGCGGTGTCGGGTTGGTATTTCTCGCATCCAGATTCTAAGTACTTTGCTGTTGCGAGTATTCAAAGAGATCAAGTAGAAGACTATGCTGCGCGTCAAGCTATGTCGCTAGAAGAAGCGGAGCGTTGGCTTGGTCCTAATATAGGGTATGAACCTTAAGCAAATTTGTACTTAACTAAGACGGCCTTTACACGCAAGGCCGCTTTCGATTGTAGCTAAGCTTTCTTCATTACATGGTACAACCTATGGCTGTATGACAGCCTCCCTTATTTTCACAAGATGCGTGATGTTTGCTTGGTACAGGATCTTCCCAGATAGATCCGTTTGCACCATTCACTAGAGGTGTCATTTTATTATCTAGGCGGTTAGAAGTTGCAAGTTGTTTAATTGATTTTTTATTTAATTTTATGTTTAACATTTTAATTTCCTTTTGCTTTGTTGTTAATTTAGAAGCTAAATGTTTTTTTCATTTACGTCAAGCGTAATTTTGTTCCTTAAATTCGGGCTCAAGTTTGGCTACTTACCTGTGTGCTAGCAGTAAATCCAAATTCATTAGAATATGTTGTTTAGTAGTTAACAGAGCGCGCTAAATTCAAGTATACTGAATTGAATAACTGTTAATAATAAGGCTTTACTCAACAATGAAGATGAAGTGGCTGTTTTCACTCCTTTTTATTTCCAATCTCTGTTGGGGGAGCAATCAGCTGGTTGTTGACATTATCAGTAGCGAAAATTTCAGTCAGCGTTATGAGCACTTTCTTGCTGGTCGTGACGTTTTAGACGTTGATTCTTTTTTTCCAACCACCAAAGGTTCGCATATTGAAATCATCGAAATGGTGTTACTACAGCAGGCCTTGTTTCTTGGTGGTGAGACGCGCAAAGTTGTATTTAATCCAAAACCTTCGGTGAATATTTTAGAGTTTTCCGATCTGATCGCTGGGGAAAGTTTAATCCTTGCTCGCAGTGTTTGGCATGAAAATATCGTGGACTATCGCGGCTCATTATTTATCTCAGATCCGCTTGTTGAAGTAGGAGATTACGAAGCTGGGCTTTACGTCACCAAGCGTAATGTCGCACTGCAGCAAACGCCGCTTTCACAGCTTCGGCAGCTGAACGTGGTATCTAACCCGCAATGGGAAGTGGATTGGCGTGCGTTGATGAATACAGACTTACACATGGTGAGCTTTATTGGCCCGTGGGAAACCATGTTGGCAATGGTAGAAAGCGATGTCGTCGACACTATGTTGATTAATTTTAGCGTGAGTGATTCTTTAACTCTAAATTTTGAAGGTAAAGAATATGTCCCAATCGAAAATATTAAGGTTGTCTTGCCAGACTCTCGGCATTTTGTTGTCAGTAAAAACCATCCTGAAGGCGTGCAAATATTTGCGGCACTCAATCGAGGGTTAAAAATACTTAAACGACGAGGCGTGATCAAACGGGCGTTGACAGAATCTGGTTTTATCAACAAAAAAGTGGCGAATTGGCAAGTGGCTAACGCTGAAATGCTGGTGGGGGGGGACTAATGCAGCCAGCTGTGGTATCGCTTTGCATATTGGTAAGTGCGCTAATTACATTTTGTGGTTTTGCTTACGAATCATCGGAACAAATACAGCGCAATTTAAATGCGCTACAAATGTCGGCTGAACAAGATTATGACTTGTCTTTATTACCGGATATCAGAGCGCTGCGAGAACAAGCGCGTGCACAAGGTAATAAGCCGCTGCAAATCAAAGCATTACTGTTAGAAGGTAGTATAGTTCAGCATTTTGGTGATTTTGAAGATGGTCTGGACTTGCACCAACAAGCGTTGCAGTTGGCCGAAGCCGATAACAATACGTTTTTAAAGGCAAACACCTATCTCGCCATCGCTCACCTTGATATTGACTTAGAGAGCTATGAATTAGCGCAGCGCTATTTGGATAAGGCCTCATTGCTGGCTGAGCAAATTGATGATAATGCTCAGATAAAAGCCGATATCAGTTTATGGCAGTCGCGCTTGAATATGGATAAGGGCGCTTATCGTTTAGCGCTCAAGTCTTCTTTTGTACCAGAGATTTCAGGTATTCGACAGGAGACACTAGCGCAGTTAAAGCTGACGCGTTCTTGGGCTCATTTACAGCTTGGTGAATATTTACCAGCCAAGCAAATTCTGGATGAGTTAGACAATGCGGGTTATTTGGTTCAAAACCAAAGAATGCGGATTATGGCAGCGGTGCAGCGTGCCAGAGTCGCTTTACAAAGTGGTGATTTTGCAACTTCAATTGATTTAGCTCAGGCAGGGCTGAGAGATACACTCGGCACACGTTTTTTACTTTTTCAATCTCAGTTGCAGTGGATACTGGCCTCAGCTTATGCTCAGCTCGGAGATTATCAGCAAGCGCATCGTTATTTAAAACGCTATGCCGTTACGGAGCAGTCACTGAATTTGCAAAAGCGTAATAACAAACTGCTTAAGCTAGAAGCGCAATATTCTCTTGCGCAACAAAAGCAGGCACTGAACGAGCTTGAACGAGACAATGCCCAGCAAGCAAAGCAGATTATGGCGCATCAGCAACAGATAGAAAACGCAAGATTAAGCCAGCAACGTTGGTTATTGATAGCCTTGCTGGTGTTTACTTTAGTGCTGGTTTTTTATTGGCGCTGGCAAAATCGCCGTTACACCAAGCTGTTAGAAAGTCAGGTTGCGCAACGGACCGAGGAACTGGCGGAGCGAAACAAACGTTTGCAAACCCTCAGTTTCACCGATAGCTTGACCGGGCTGAGTAATCGGCACCACTTTTTTAGCGTCATTGATGGCACCATTGAAGTGTACAGGAAAAAGTGGCAAATTCCGCAAACGCAACAGAATGCCGATTTAATTTTTGTGATTATTGATATCGATCACTTTAAAAATATTAATGACAGTTTTGGCCATGCCGCAGGAGATATCGTGTTGCAAGACTTTGCTGACATCCTCAAGCAATGTACTCGAGAGTCAGATATTTTAGTACGCTGGGGTGGGGAAGAGTTTTTGCTAGTGATGCCAGATATAGACAGAGCGGCTGCGCACGAAGTGACAGAGCGGATCCGTCGCCAAGTGGAGAGCTATCCGTTTGTGGTGAACGATCAAACTATCAACTGTACTTGTTCAATTGGTTTTGCTCCATTCCCGTTTGATCCAACGCAACCAGACAAGCTTAGCTGGGAGCACGTGTTGGAGTTAGCCGACGGAGGTTTATATCTAGCGAAGGAATCTCATCGTAATGCTTGGGTTGGCGTGCACACTGGAGACGAGGAAGTGCAAAGTCCGGCAGAGCACATGGTGCAAAATTTACGCTCATACTTACAAGCTGGCAAATTAAAAACGTGGTCAAATCTATCCGATCTTATTTATGCTTGTAATACTCGATAAGTGAATTCGGCTGTTTGGAGACATCCAGTTTAGGTGTATCATATTGAGCAAGATAGAATAATAAAGCGTTATAGTTTTGCTGCCGATTGAAGCCTTCATCCCCGAGATTATTTCCACCTTAACCAATGATAACCGTTTGGTATTACAGGCCGAACCCGGCGCAGGTAAATCGACCTTAGTGCCGCTGCGTTTACTGCAAGCTGATATTTTTTCGGGTAAAAAAATAATTATGCTTGAGCCACGTCGTGTGGCAGCAAAATCTATTGCGACCTATTTAGCCAAACAACTGGGAGAATCGGTCGGCGAGCGAGTCGGCTATCAAATTCGAAACGAGCAACGTGTTTCATCCAACACCCGCTTGGAAATCGTCACCGAAGGCGTGTTGACTCGCCGTCTCCAAGCGGATCCTGAACTCAGTGATGTTGCACTTATTATCTTCGATGAATTTCATGAGCGTTCGATTCATGCGGATTTAGCTTTAATGCTCGCGTTTGAAGTGCAACAAGCATATCGTGACGACCTCAAATTACTAGTGATGTCTGCAACGATAGACACTGAGCTATTATCGAATTATCTGGATGGCGCACCAAGGTTATCTTGCCCTGGTAAAACTTATCCAGTTGAAATTGAATATGTCGGTAAAGCGAGTCGTTACTTGGCAGATCATGTGTTAAGTGCGCTGCGCCATGCTTTCACTCTACAAAGCGATGGCGATGTATTGGTATTTCTCCCCGGGCAGGCTGATATTCAGCGCTGTATTGAGGCGTGCCAAGTGCTTGAACAAAGTAATATTGAGCTTCTGCCTTTGTACGGCGGATTACCCTTATCTGAACAAGAAAAGGTGCTCAGTAAAAGCGCCAGCGCATCAAGACGTATTATTTTTGCGACCAATATTGCTGAAACCAGTTTGACTATAGCCGGGATCACTATGGTTATAGATTCTGGCCTTGAAAAACGCTTAACCTATGACGTTAAAAGCGGTCTTTCGCGGCTCGATACTGTGATGATCTCAAAGGCATCAGCAACACAACGTGCAGGGCGTGCGGGTCGTTTACAAGCGGGCCATTGTTTACGTCTTTGGCGCGAAAGTGAGCATAATAATTTAAGTGACTTTCAGCCAGAAGAAATAACCACCACTGACCTTTCTGACTTGGCGTTAGAGCTAAGCGCGTGGGGAGTGACACAATACAAGGACGCGAATTGGCTAACACCGCCACCGATGCAACATTTTTCGGTGGCCTGTCAATTGAATCAGTCGCTTGGCTTGGTAGATGCGCATAATAAAGTGTTAACTGCTGGGCAACGTGCACTACAACTAGGTGTTTCGCCTCGTCTTGCCAGCATGCTGCTGCGATGTGAGACGCCCATTGCGCAACAACTAGCTTGTTTTTTGGCGGCAATATTGAGCGAGCGCGATATTGTAGTACAAGCCAACACAAGCGATATATGTGAGCGAGTATTGGCGTTGATTGAGTTTGTGCAAGACCGTACCCGTGCCGCCAAAGCATATCGCTTGCACAGAGCTGCCGCAGAGCAGGCCGTAAAATTGGCCAAATCATTTGCACACAAACTGGGAATTAGTCTCAAGAGTGAAGCATTCACCCTTGTAGATATTCAAACCTTAGTGCCCACTTTATTGCTCCATGCCTTTCCTGACAGAGCTGCGCAAAAACGTCCTTTAGGGGACAACCGCTACTTGCTTGCGAATGGTCGGGGGGTGACATTACGTGACGGCGATCCGCTGCAAGGTCAGGCCTATTTGATTGTTTGTGATGTGGATGGCAAAAATAAGGATGGCTTGGTATTTCTGAGCTGCGCAATCGAAAAGGGCACATTACTTGAGCAACTGGCGCCATATTTGAGTGAGGTGGTGCAGTATCAACTGGATAGTAAAAAAGAGGCGATTCAGGGCCGGCAACAAGTTAAATATCATGCTCTGGTATTAAAAGAGCAAAACCTGAGTCAGATCCCCAAAGAAGCGTTTGCCCAATGTGTGAAGGATATTCTCACATCGGAAGGGCTTGGTTTGCTCAATTGGTCGGTAAAAAGTCACGCTTGGCTCGCTCGAGCTAAATGGTTAAGTGAGCACTTGAATACCTTCCCACAGATATCTGAGTCAAGTTTGATAGCGCAGCTTGATACTTGGTTATTGCCCTATTTGACGGGCGTAAACACTCTCAGACAACTGAAGCAACTGGATATTTTTAACCTGCTTCAAGCGACACTCACTTGGGAGCAGCAACAGCAACTCGAGGCGCAAGCACCTGAGTTTTACACTACGCCAAGCGATAAGCGAGTCGCGATCCGCTACGATGAGCACCAAGGGCCAACCGTTTCTGTGGTGTTACAAGAAATGTTTGGTCAATTGACGTCGCCAACGCTCGCCAACGGCCAAGTCGCAGTGCGATTTGAGCTGCTATCTCCAGCGAAAAGGCCAATCCAAACCACCAGTGATTTAAGCAACTTTTGGCAAACTTCTTATTTTGAGGTGGCCAAAGAAATGCGTGGTCGATATCCAAAACACCGATGGCCAGATAAACCGCTTGAGGAAAAGCCTGGCCGCTCCATCAAACCGAGAGGAAAATAGGCTGGTGGAGCAATAGGCTTGTAAAGAAGTCATAATGGCTATAACGTGAGCAATCTAATAATATAAAGGAGTGTGAAATGCGGTCTATTATGGCGTTCATTTTATTGGGCTTATTTGTTGCTCAGCCAACTTATAGCGGTGAGTTTGAAGTGCTTTATCAATCTGACACAGCAAAAGTCGTCAGAGATAAAAGTTATGGCACAAACATTGGGATCTTTGCAACGAAAAGGGGAGTGGTGATCATTGACCCTACAACTGAAGATGCGGATTTGCCAAAGCTCAATGATTTGATACAGAATAGCTTTCAGACCGAGAAAAAATACCTGCTAAATACGCATAGCCATTCGGATCACACAGGTGGTAATGCTTTTTTCCAACAGCAAGGTTTTACACTTATTGAGGGCCCGCAAGGGTTAAAGGAGCTTGGGGTGATAAAGCATACTCAAGCCGTTTCACATACCGCCAATGACAACATCCTCTATCATCCTACAAGCAATATTTTGTTTACCGGAGACATTTACACCACAAACTGGCATCCAACATTTTATGCCGGGGGCTTAACGGGTTTTAATAAAGCGGTCGATTTGATTTTGTCGATTGGCGATCAAAATACGTTGATAGTGCCAGGTCATGGCAAACCTACATCGAAAAGAGAACTCGAACAACATAGAATTCAAACATTCGCTTGGGTTGAGCGGGTTAAAATTTTGAATCAGGCGGGTAAGTCGGTTGAGCAAATAAAGAACGATGCTAAGATCAAGCGCTTATTAGCGCAGTTTAATCTTGAAGGGCGACAACCTTTTCTTCCAGAGCGGGCGCTTACCCGTTTTATTGAGCGCACTATTACCGTGTTAGGGCAAGCGAATAAAGCTTAATAAAACTGCTAAAAGGCTGAGGCTGATATGCAAACAAAAAGTGGAAAAATAGCGTTATATTTTCTGTTAGCCATCCTTGTGGTAATAAGTTGGTTGCCAGAGTTTAATACCGCCATGATGGCCTTTATTGATGATGCGCTACTGCAGTCTTCGCTTGTCTATGCTTCAGCACGTACGGTAAATGGCGCTATTTCTTTGCTGCAATCTGCCGAGGTTGGGATTGGTGTTGCAAGCATTCAGCCTGCGCAGCTACTCGATCCTATCAATGATTTAGCCGAATACATTTCTGATGTGATGCAACTAGCCATTGGCTCTTTGTTTATACAACGTATTCTCTACACTATTTCCACTCATATTTTATTCAGTGTTGCTTTTACCGTCACCGTAATTGGGTATTTCGTGTGTTGCTATCTAGGACTTTGGCAAACGGTAAGGACTAAAATATTAGCCACGATGCTACTGATCCGTTTTGTGGTTCCGTTTGTAATTCTATCGACGGGTCTCACTAGTCAACTGTTACTGGACCAAGAAATAAATAAACAAAGTGAAGTGGTGTCGAGCAGTGTTGACCTCTTTCAATCTCAAGCTACAAAGACCAGCACACAAAGTGTAAAAATAAAGGCTCAAATCGCCAGTCAAAAGCAAAGCCATAGTGAGCAAATAGCGCTATTGACGAAACAACAGATCCGTCTTCATGGTGAAGCGACCGAGCTACATGCTGAAATTACCGCGTTGGAAGGTGATATTGAAGCGGTTCAAGCGAACCGAAGTTTATCCGAGTGGCTAACATTTACCAAAAGTGAAGAGGCAAAACCATTGATTGAAAAGCAGCAGCGATTGGCCAGCGATAAAACAAAACTCGACACTCAAATAGCGCTTATCAATAGAGAGAAAGATCAACATCAACACGCAATCGAAAAGCTCAATGAGCAGCTTCACGGTAGCAATGAGGGGACGCTAAGCCGAGCAATTAAAGCGGTTTCTAGTGGTATTAGCGATATGCTCGATGCTGCTGAGTCACTTTTTATAGACTTCTTAAACGTGGTATCGCTTTTGGTACTGAAGTTAGTATTGATGCCGCTGTTATTTTTCTATTTGGCGAGTAAAACCTTTAAAGCAATTTGGCGATTATAGTATTAGAGTCTAAGAATACCTCCACGTATATAGACATAAAATATAGTTCAATAGGGCCAGTGCTAATATGATTAGCATCATACTTACAGACTTCTATAGAGTTTTAGAATTCGGTGGTCGGTGTTAAATAATTGACATTGGAATTGAAATAGGTACGATTTAAAATTAGTCAGTTTTTATTGCTTTTAAGTTGTTTTAGGTAATTTCTGAGCAGGTTGAAATGTAATAAGAGCTTGGCTGTTGCGGTTGATATACCCGTCTTAACATGTAAATGAAACACCCCATAGGCTTTGTGGGCTGAATAAAAAGGAAATTAAAATGATAAAATATATTTTTTCAGTTTTGCTATTAGCACCTGTTTTTTCAATTGCTGCTGAAGCGAATAATGTTGAAGTAAATAACAAACAAGCAAAAACTTACGACTCAACAAAGTTTTGCTACTACGCAGATAAACAATTCTCTGAAGGCGCAAAACACTATATCGGCGATGTCGTGCAGCGTTGTGTTAGACGCGGGGACAATATCTTGATCTGGAAGACACTCTAGTTTGCTGTAAACTTCGCGACCTATCATAGGTGCGCAGCTTACATCGGTTGTACACCTCTAACTATGATCAAGTTAAAGCGTAACTAAGAGTTACTTTCTAGACTTCCAATTCATTATTTACTTCAAAAATTCCCAGAAAAGCTCTGTCACAGTCCCACTGTTGGGAAAGAAACACAAACAAAAAATTAAAAAATACAATAAATCAATAGGTTAACTTTGGCATAGATGTCGCTTTTACGTATAAAAAATTAATACAGTGAAGCGATGGATATTAAAACGACTCTGACAAAACCACCTGTCAAGGCTTTTAGGTGGCGATTAATTGTGACTGTCACCCTAATTATACTCTTTGGTATGTTGTTCTTACCGGACAGGCATCAGTTAGATGTTGAAACACTCAAGTTTGCCTCTATTCAATCCGGGACAATAGAATTTAGTGTTAAAGGCTATGGCCGATTACGCTCAAAGATCAGTAGAGAGATCACAACTGCATTTGCAGCGCAAGTTGAAACCGTACTGCATCTTCCTGGCAGCAGGGTAGAGCCAGACACCGTTATTCTACAGTTAACCAATCCTGAGTTAACTCAGCAACTCCACCGAGAAAGACTGGTACTCGCTAGGCAAAAAGCCAATGTTGAAGCATTAAGGCTAAGCCAAGAAAGTGAGCGATTAGTATTAAAAGGACAAAATACCCTACTCAGCAGTGAGCTTGAAAATGCCAAATTGCGAGAGCAGGCTGAGCGCCAATTAGTCACTCAAGGCATAGTTTCAAGCTTAGATCATCAGCGCTCAATCTTAACGGTCGCCCAGTTAAGCGAGCGAGTAAAACTTGCTCAGCAGCAACTTAGCCAAACCAGTGCTTTACACAAGCAAAGAATTGAGATTGAGCTAGAGCTATTAAAAGAATATGAGCTGAGCTATCAGGTCGCGCTTCAGGCGGTGGAGCAATTACAAGTTACAGCGGGGATCAGCGGCATGTTGCAGCAAGTACATGTCAGTCAAGGTCAAGCAATTACACGCGGACAGGCGCTAGCCGTGGTGGGCAGTGAGCGAACTTTGGTAGCCGACTTACTGGTGCCAGAGCGAGAAGCAAGCGAGATTATCTTAGGTCAACGAGCGCTAATAGACACCTTTGTTGGTCAGGTTGAGGCAAAGGTTAGCCGCATTGTACCCATCGTACAAGACGGGCGTATTGCGATAGAACTGACATTACTTGGAGAGCTGCCAAGCAATGCTCGCCCACTTTTGACTGTTGAAGGGCAAATTTTTACAGCAAAAAAGACCGCCGCACTTTCACTGATTAAGCCACCGCGTGTAACTCCACAATCTCATAGTCAATTATTCGTTTTAGATAAACAAAACAACATGCTTATCAAAAAAAGTTTTAAGTTTGGTAAACTAGCCGGCAATGCCATAGAAGTACTTGAAGGCGGTTTATCCGGTGAGCAAGTGGTGGTGTCAGAAATGTCTGACTACCAGCACCTAGAAAAAATAACAATTAAATCACTCAATCGGTAAAGGAAGAACAAATGGACAAGACAATTTTGGCATTACATCAAGTGAGCAAAGTGTTCTTTGGCGAGGATGTTGAAACTCACGCCATTAGCAACATTAACCTTGAAATTGAAAGGGGCGATTACGTTGCGATAACTGGTCCGTCAGGATCGGGAAAATCCACTCTATTGAGCATTCTTGGACTATTAGATGACATCACTTCGGGCAGCTATCGCATCCAAGATATAGAAACCAGTACGCTAGACGCAGACACGCAAGCAGAGCTCCGTAATTTGCATATCGGTTTTGTCTTTCAGTCATTTAATCTACTCGATGGGTTAACGGTATTTGATAATGTGGCTTTACCGCTTCAATATCGTGAGCCTGCGCTTGCGACTGACGAAATTGAGCGCCGTGTGATGGGCGCACTTAAGCAAGTTGAAATGTCCCACCGAGCAAAACATAAACCAAACCAACTATCTGGTGGACAGCAGCAGCGAGTGGCTATTGCGCGTGCGCTTGCAGGCGAGCCAAGTATCTTATTAGTTGATGAACCAACTGGAAACCTCGATTCTAAAAATGGTGATGCGGTAATGGCCTTGCTGGGGGAGTTAAACAGACAAGGCACAACCATTTGCATGGTGACGCACGATATTCGCTATGCAGGTTATGCCAAGCGACAAATTCAGCTTTTAGATGGGGTACAGGTTTCATCAAGCGTTGCAAAACGTGATATTTGTGCTGCGGAGGTGGTGTAATGGGGTTTTTGCAATTTCGGCGTCAACTAGGGCTGGCAATTAAAAGTTTGCTTCAGGTGCCGAATTTTTGTATCACATTAGTACTGACGTTGGCACTCGCGTTAAGCTGTTTTTTTGTCGCATTGAGTCTATTTAGTGGCTTTTTTATTAAGCCGCTTGAGATTGAAGATGAATCAAGATTTGTGGTAGTAGAACAAAAAAACGTATACCAAGATAGGATGTCTGAAGGGCTGCAAAGCTTTCAAAATATGCTGAACTGGTATCAGAGTCCCTCCATGTATGAAAAGCGAGCTTTGATCAGTAGCTTTTCCGATGTGGTTGAAAATCTAGCTGGCAGGCCAAAGCTTACGCTGACTTTTGCAAGTTCGGATTATTTTAGTATGGTGAAAATGCCGCTAGCACTGGGGCGATACCTAACGCCGACGAAAAGCATTAGCCAGAAAAATCCAGAGGTCATTATTTCCTATAAACTTTGGCAACAATACTTCGATGGTGATGACAAGGTGCTTGGGGAGAGTCTGCGGATTGTTGGCAGACTGTACACTATTGTCGGTGTTGCTGCACGTACGCATGTTGATCCTTACTTTTTAAGTGAAGGAAATGGGGCGCTGTGGCTTAGTTTTTCAGAAGACGAGCGATTTTTTGGTGATCAGCGCGGCGAATATCATCCGTGGAGTAGCAGACTAAATAACTTGAAGTTACTGGCGATATTACCAGCCAGTAGTGATCAGGATATCCTCGCAGAGCAGCTATATCAAACTGTTAAACTGTACCAAAGCGAATGGAAATCGGCTGACGAAGCGTTACTTGATATTGAACCTATAGTACGTTCCTACCGTGACGTAGAACTGGCGGGACATGACAAGCTTGCCATTATCGTATTGTTGAGTGTGTCATGCTTGGTACTCATCGCAATTTTTAATGTAAGTAATTTGTTTATCTCTCGAGCTCACACCATCCAGCAGCAACTGGCCTTACAAGCTATGCTCGGTGCAAAGCGTAAGCTGTTGTTTCGTGGAATCTTACTAGAAGCGCTGTTATTGGTGTCAAGCGCTGTGCTGGTGGGGTTATTTATCGCCGCGTGGGAGCTGAGGTTAGTTAAATCGCTCACCAGTGGTTATTTGCCGCTGATTGACACTTTAAGCTTAGATACCACGGTGCTGCTCAGTGCTATCCTAACCGTACTGTTATTAGCTTTATTGTTTGCGTTTGTCACCTCACGCATGATTGATTTTAGCCAACTTAAGCAAAGCATGCAGTCGTCAGGTAAGGGTAGCGTAAAAGCGGTACGCACAACGACGACAAAAACACTGGTTGCGGTACAGCTGTTTTTTACCACTGTGCTGGTGCTTGGGGCGACCTTAGTGCTATGTAAAAGCGCCGATACCTTGCTTAGACCGCTCGGAACAAAGTTGGACAATATGTATAGCGTGATGCTGCATATTCCCGCAGATCCCACTCCATTTCCCGCGCGTTACGCCAATATTGAAGGATTCAAACTCGCGTTGGCTAACATTCAGGGCGTGTTAGGCGTCGCCCATGGAGAAAGTCCATTACAAAGCGATGTCCCTGTGGTTGCTATGCAGGATATGGCGGGTGAATGGACACCGAGCATGGTTAGAGGTAACGTTGGGGCGGATTATTTTGCATTAACTGGGCTTGAACTCGTTGCAGGACGCACGTTTAGCGAGGCTGCAATTCGAGGCGAAAAGGAAGAGGCTATTGTCTCTTCAGCCGCGGCACAGGCGTTAAAACCGGGCGGTGATGTGATTGGTGAAACGTATTTTATTTTTAACCCAGATGTACCTGCTGAAATCGTAGGCATTTCAAAAAACTTCAACCATCCTAAACGTCATCATGAGCTTCAAGGTAAAGCGGTTTGGCTACCTGCGCTGCCTTTGGGTTATCCATTTATGATAGAAATGGAGACGGGAGCATCACTTACTCGCGCTCAGATCCAAAATGCCATCAGCACCGTGAATGGTCAGGCGGGAATATGGCGTTTTTCAAACTTAACAAAGACATATCAAAGCATTACCTATTTGGAGCGTTTGACTTTATTGCTAAGCTTTGCGCTTTGTGGTTTTTGTTTATTGTTATCTGGGGTGGGCATATATGGCGTGCTTAACTATAGCTTTCAACAAAGACGCTACGAGTTTGGGATGCGAATGGCACTTGGTGCCAAAAGACACCGCTTATATCGGTTGTTATTGTCAGATACCATCGCGCCGATGCTAGTGGCGATGTTGGCTGCCATTATGGTTGTTGCGGGATTTTATATGAGTGTTTCGTCAGATTGGTTGTTGGCAAAATCTAGCTGGTTGTTTGTAGTGATTGTTACCATGTTGGCTTTTGCGTTAGCCACGGCGATTTACCCAATGAGACAGTTAATAAACTCGACACCAATGCGAGCATTAAAACATTAAAGTTTGGGCGTAAGCCCAAACAGAATATAAGTAGGAAGTGATGACGCCAGTTTTAATCATCGACGACAACCCTGACGTGCGAATGTCAGCCACCATAGTGCTACAAAGTCATGGTTTTATGAGCCTTGAAGCTGCACACCCTGATGAAGCTAAAGCTATTCTATCGCAGCAGCCCGTTGCGCTTATTTTGCTTGATATGAACTTCAATAGAGATACCACCTCAGGAAAAGAAGGGCTGCAATTTCTTAGTTGGCTGAGACAAGCGCAAATGAGTGTGCCCGTAGTTGTTATTACTGCGTGGGCCAAGGTTGAACTTGCGGTCCAAGCAATGCAGTTGGGCGCATGTGACCTCATTGAAAAACCTTGGCAAAACCAGCGACTGCTGAACACCGTTAGACGCTACACCAAAAGTGCTGAAGCGCTATCGTCATCACATGAACCACACACAGACAATAACGCAACCACTCAGTTATTTCAGCAAGCTCAGCGCGTTGCAAAAACCAATGCCAACGTACTTATTTTGGGAGAAAATGGCTGCGGAAAAAGTCAGTTGGCTAAATATATTCATGATAATAGCGGTCGCTCTGAGCACGCTTTTGTGAGCGTGAATATGGCCGCTATTCCAACGGAATTATTTGAAAGTGAGTTATTTGGCCATCGCAAAGGCGCATTTACCGATGCAAAAGCAAACCGCACTGGACGGTTTGAAATGGCTGAAAATGGCACTTTGTTTTTAGATGAAATCGGCAGTTTGCCGTTGTCACTTCAGGGCAAGCTATTACGCGTGCTCGAAACGGGTGAATATGAAGTCGTGGGAGATTCTGAAACACGCCGCAGTAACGCGCGGATTGTTTCTGCCACTAATACGGATTTGTCAGAAGCGATTAACGCAGGGCAGTTTCGTCAGGACTTACTTTATCGCTTAAATACGGTGGTGCTAAAGGTACCGCCACTCAGAGCGAGATTAGCAGAGCTGCCAAACTTAGCTGCCCATTTTTTAACGAAACACACTAGGTGCCATGGTAATGATACCGGACGGGAGCGCACGCTAACTGCTGCGGCGCTAGACAAATTATTAAGTTACAGCTGGCCTGGCAATATTCGTGAGCTATCTCATGTCATTGAACGAGCAGTGATCTTAGGACTTCAGCCTGAGATAACTGCGGATGATATTGAGCTTGAGGAAGGTGTACCAGAGCAAGAGATCCCACTTTTGAGCCTTGAAGAAGCCGAAAAACGCATGATTGCAAGAGCGATCCGCCATTTCGATGGCAATGTAGTGGCCGCTGGAGAGTTTTTGGGCTTGAGTAAATCTGCAATTTATCGACGCCTAGAAAAGCATGATATTAGCCCAAAGGCAGAGCTTGATGGCTAAGCTGGCATCACTTGAGCACAAGTTACTGGTGGGCTTTGCGATACCTATAATTACACTTGCTATGCTCGCGCTTGGGATGATCTACTATTTTGAGCTTACGCTGTTAAGTGCAATCACTTTGTTGCTCGGTGTGCTGATCCCCTCTGTATTCGCACTGAGTTACGGCTATCGGGCAGTAATGCAGGTGCTTGAAAATTTGGCTGTCCAGTTGGACGGTGTGACCAACGAAGAGTTTGGTGTATGGCAGTTAGCGCAATACCGCAAGGGCCGGGTTGAATTGCTCAAGGCCGAGCTCAAAGAAGCTGCCACGCGATTACAGCAAAAGCGTCAAGAATATGGTCAGAATGAAGCTTTTGTATTTAATTTTATTAGCGAACTCACCCTGCCAATTGTGCTACTTGATGCGCATCATCATGTATATTTTGCCAATCATGCCATGAACACAGTGTATCCAGAGCAGGTGTTACATGGTGCACATGCTAAAGCTCTGGCGCTTCAGTATGTAGATGAGCAATGGCAGCATACGAAGCACATCTCTCGATTTAGCATTGCGGCTCATAAACTATATCGGGGGCAGCGAGCCTATCAATTATTGGTGTTTTTCTCGGTGGAGCAAGCGCTGCGAGATAATGAAAAGCAGGTATGGCAAAAGCTACTATCGGTGCTTAACCATGAAGTGCGAAACGCCTTAACTCCGGTCTACTCAATGGCGCAATCCCTACAACAAGATGGCAATATCATTTCACCTGAGATGCAGCAAACTATGCTCGGGGTAATAGAAAGTCGTGCCGCACATTTACAGCAATTTGTTGCAAACTACGCACAAGTAGCGCAGCTTCCACCCGTTGATATGCAAAGCATTGAGGTAGAGTTGCTGGTATCGCGCTGGCAAGCTTTATTTCCCGGTGTTGAGATAAAGGCGCTTAATAAGGGCTTGGTTTATTGTGATGAAGATCAGCTAACGCAGGCTATGATCAACCTTGTCAATAATGCTGAGCAAGCAAATCAATCTGCGGGGAATGATGGCATAACGCTAACCCTAGATAAACCAAAAAATTGGCGCTTTACCCTAGCAGATAACGGCGCTGGTATCGCCAATCCAGATAACCTTTTCGTACCATTTTATTCCACTAAACCAAATGGCTCAGGTATCGGCTTGGTGTTGAGCAGGGAGCTTATTCGTATTCAGCAAGGGGAGTTGCATTTAGCGAATTTACCGGACAATAAAGGGGCTCAAGCTGTGATTACTTTGCTTTCGCGCTAATAATAAGTGGTGATAATTTGGTCGTTACCACCACTTGTCAGGTTTAATCGTTAAGTGTTTTTTTAATCAACAAACCCGCCATAGAGATATCGGTCGAATGTGTCATGGGCGCATTCTCAAGTCCCACAGCGCTTAACACGCCATTTTGAATGGTTAAGTCTTGGAAACTGGCGGAACGTGCGGTGCTAGTGGTTTCAACAGCAATATCGGCTAGGTTTTCAATGTTGATTTCCCCAATAAACGCCTTGCTATGTTCAACCCAGCTATTTGTGTCCACTTGTACACCACCAGTATGGCCGTACACAAATAATGTGCCGTTGCTGATCTTTACTCCACGTAGCACATCTTCTTTATCTAAGTCATACCAATAACGCTCGGCAGCCCTTTCACCATGGTAAACTTTTACTAAACCAATATCCCATTCGCTTGAATATCTTGTTCTACCCGTTTTGCTGCGACGTGCCGATACACCAACAAATACACTGTCTTGATGTACTTGAACATCCTCTACTAACGATGAGTCAGTATCACTGATAAATTGTTCATTGAGTTGTTCACCGTCTACATTAAAGGTTTTTACAATCATGTGCATCGCACTTTGATCCGTGTTATCGGGTATCGCATGGTTGGTCGAAAATTTATGATTGTAGGCAGGAATTGCATCAGTACTAATATTTTGCACTGTGTATAAGAATCCGTTCTCAGAGAGCGCCATTTCAATTGCTTCAGAAGCACGCGAGCTGTTAGCCCAGTAACGAATATCAATCAGCTTTTGCCACTTAAGTTGGAGGTTTACGTCGTATTTCGCAATCTTTTGACCTCCGTTGTTATAACTGACGTACAAGTTGTTGTCATGGCAGGAGAATTTTACATTGTTAAAGCGCCACCATGTAATGCTAGTTTGCGTGTATGGAATTTCACTCAATGGATTGTCTGTCGGAATAATAGTGAATGGCTTTTTAAGCCAAGCACTCTTATCAGCTGGGATATCATATTTAACGTCCATTGATAACGCCTTCATTTTAGCACTTTGTAGCAAAGTCCCAGAGCCATCGTAGCGTTCAAGTTGTACACTGAACTGATCAGTATCTTCACGTTTAAATCGGCCTATGGCGTATTCTCCTGAGTCAAAAACACAGGCATCAACAAATCCTTCTTGCGTTTGTTCATATTGATAAGTTTGGCCATCTAGGTTCGTGATCGCATAAAAACCTTCTTTATTACCTAGTTCTTCAACACTTGATGTTTCTCCGAGCACTAATAGTTTGTTGTCTTTTAAGTTGAAGACGCGCTCCAAAGTCGTGGTGTAACCCAAGTTGCTCGAGTAAACATGATTGTTTTGGTCCAGTGCCGTGATATTGAGTTTGTTTTCTGTGGGAGTGGGTGGTGGCGTGACCGTTTTGGGTGGTGGTGCTTGGTCTTGTGAGTCAGTTGAAGAGCCACCGCAACCAGTTAGTAGGGTAATAGTTGCAACTGCAATAGTTAATCCTAAACGCATAGTAAAATCCTTTCAAAAGTGAATCAAAGAAGTAGAGGTTACAAAATATACTAACTTAGGAACAAAATAGAGTTGTAAAAGAATGTTATCGTAGCGGGATTTTTGTTATGCCGGTTTTTGTGCGTCAATTTCATCAACTTCGCAATATTTGAATATTTATCTTTGTTTGGAATTTGTAACCTCTCCATATAAGTAGTTTTACCTTGCCATGTTATGGCAACTGAGGATTAGTTTACATGAAAGATAAAAATCAATTAGGGCTTGTGCAGCTCGCCGAGATGCCCATATTAGCGCTGTTTATTCGAACCTGTATTCCCATTTGTATCGGTTTACTCGTTGTGGGTTTATATGCCTTGGTCGACGGCTGGTTTATTAGTCGCTATGTGTCAGAGATGGCATTTGGCGCTGTGGCCATGGTTTACCCGCTGCAAGTGTTAATGATAGCGCTAACCGCTATGGTATCTGCAGGTATGGCGGCCACAATTACAAGATTAATCGGTGCAAAGCAAATGGATAAAGCCGCGGAGGTTATCGGTCATGGACTGATAATTGGCGGTATAGTTAGCGTGATATTCTTGGTACTTGGTTGGCTTTATCCACTTGAGCTCTTATCACTTTTGCAAGTGGAAGCGGTTTTTGTAAAGGATGCGCTTAGCTACATACAGCCGTTATATTTTTGTGCCATTACCGGAGTTTTATTACCTATTGTGGCTGATATGTTCCGTGGTCAGGGTAAACCGCAGTTGATGATGCTGTTGTTATTAGTCTCAGCTGTACTCAATATACTGCTTGATTATCTATTTATCGCGCAATTTGGTTTGGGGGTTGCAGGTGCGGCATATGCGACAATCGCAGCTCAATTGGGGGCTTTGGTTATTGCGCTTCAGCTCAAAAGAAAGCGTACTGACTTGCTTGCGATTAAGGTGTGTTGGAAACCTCGTGCTTGGCTACCGATCCTCGCAATCGGTATGCCTATCTTAATCACGCAATTTTGCCTTGGCGTGCAAACTGCGGTGGTTAACTGGCAGCTGTTGTCTTTTGCAAACGAAAATTGGGTAGTAGCCCACGGCATGCTGGGACGTATTATTAATTTCGCAATTCTACCCGCGATTGCAATGTTGATCGCATTTCAAACTATCGTCGGCTATAACTTAGCGGCAGGACATAGTGGGCGAGTAAGAGCGTGTACGCGTATTGCTTTTTTAGGTATGACAGGATTTGTGCTGTTATTGACGCTAGGGTTGATGGGATTGCCGAGGCTATGGCTGAGCCTGTTTACCGAAGCGAGTGAATTTCTCGAAATAGGAGAGCGCGTTTTTCGCTCAGCCCTTTGGGGGATGCCGCTATTTGGCGTGGTAATTTTAGCATCTGGATTTTATCAAGCAAAAGGTGATGCCAAACGCGCTTGTTTTTACAGCGCCTTGAAGGTGATGTTTATTCTAGTTCCATTAATCGTTATTGCACCGCACTACTTTGGCTTAAATGGTGTATTTATGGCACTTGTAGGGGCCGATTTTATAGCGGCAGGGTTAACACTTATACTGTGTTGGCGGCACTATCAACAAGCTAAGAGCCAATCGGGAGAGATACAGCTTGCATCAATCAACTGAGCAAAAGTTAAGCGCTGAAGAGATATATTTAGGGCGGTTACAACCTGTCATTGAATGGGTGCATAGCAATCCAGAGTCGCCGCTTTCATTACAGCAAGCGGCGAGCCTGAGCCATTTTTCTAAGTTTCATTTCCAGCGCATTTTTGCAGCTGTGATTGGTGAATCTTTGAGCCAGTACACTAATCGCGTGAGGTTGGAGCGCGCGGCCAATATGCTGTTGCTAGCCGAAGAGTACAGTGTGACAGATATTGCGCTACAGTTTGGTTTTTCTGGCAGTGCAAACTTTTCGCGAGCATTTAAAGAGCACTTTGGTGTGACTCCTTCAAGTGTGCGAAAAACAGAACAACTACGTAAGCTGGTGGCAAAAAATAACATTGAGCCGACACTTAACACGACACAACTAACCCGGATACACGCATTAAGAGCTGAGCGACACAGTGTTATTCAGCCGGTTAAACTACACTCTATTTCACAGCTATCCTTATGTACATTACGCGCGTCACAAGGCTACCAATTGCAAGGAATAAGCGCCTGTTGGCAGCAGCTTGCGGCGTGGGCTAGTGCACACGGACTGGATTATAGCCAAGTACAAAAGTTTGGTTTTGGTCATGATAATCCCGTTTTTACGCCACTAGATAAAGCGCGTTACGATGGCGCAATTGTGATTAACGATGAGTTAAAATCTGCGGTGACTCGGCCATATAAATTCAATGTGCTCAGCGCGGGAATATACGCAATTTTTGATTACCGTGGAGCAATTAAAGACTTGTTGAGTTTCCAATTAGATATTTTCGCCAAGTGGCTGCCACAAAGCGGATACGAGCCAGAAGATGCGCCCTTAATAGAACATTATCCGGAAGTAATTTCACAAGAAAATGAAGGCTCGCCAAGTGAAAAGGTGATTGCGCTGGAAATTTGGTTAAAGGTCAAGCCGCTAAAATTCAAATAAAATTAAATTGTTAAAATACTTTATTGGTGTTTTTTTTAAACTTCACAATTCGCCCACAAACTTTAAGCATGATCAACCGTACACCAAGCGGGAGATTAAAAAAGTGGTTGAACTAGAGTTAATTCGAGTTGATAAATACAGTGAGCAGACTTTTACACATTTGCTAGAAGCGAGTCATTATCAAAAGCAAGTGGGCTCGTTTGAACTGTGTAGCGCAACCAATATCGCCTATCTTTTTTATGCAGATGGTAAGCTGGTTGGCTTTACCGTAATTGGTATTTCAAACCGCCGAGAGTTTGAAGTCAGTGCGCTTTATATTACTCCTGCCGAGCGCAGAAAGCGTTACGCCACTGAGTTTATGGCACACATTTGGTCGGTATACAAAGGCCGTTGGAAAGTGCGTATGCAAGATAAGATTGAAAGTTCGTGCGGTTTCTGGCGCAAAACCTTGGCTGACATGACCAATCAATCGCAACCGCATGGACGAGAAAGCGAGTATGAACACGCTTTTGCAGTTTAGTACCACTCCTGCTTTTCTAGCCAAAATGCACGGCCAAAACCGCCTACATATCGAACCCTAGCCACTTCAATTCGCCATAGGTGAAAATCACCGAGCATGGCATATTGCTGAGCTTTTTCGTGCTTTATTACGAATTGTGCAATCAGGTTTTCGCTATCCACTCTTGGTAGTTTGTGTGCATGCCCAAGAATAGTAACTCGCGGATTTTCAACATCTTCAACCGCGCCATCACCAAGCACCATAAACGAAAGTGCTGGGTGTTTGGCTAAATTCTTGGTGTGCTGGGCGATATCACTAATAAAGAAGTAAAAGTGATTATCTTCAAGAAAAACATATTGAGCGATAGAAGAAAAAGGAAAGCCTTTTTGATTGTTAGAGAAGGTAGATAAAAATGCGCTCTTATGGCTTTGGCATAAGGTCTTTGCTTCGTTGATTGCGGTTTCTCTCATCTTGTTATGCTCTTAAATAATACATCTTCTAACTGTTATGATCGCTAAAACTAAAAATAAAATCAAAAACTAAGTAAGCAAAACCGCAAATTTGAGGCTACCTTTTTAAAAGGTATGTTGGTAATTTTTAGAGTATTTACTTGGTTTTTTATCTCGTTTGTAACATAGTTTGTTTACTCAAAATAGAGCAATGACATTATGCTAAGTAAACTAACAATAAAACAAAAAATTACTTTAGGCTTTAGTGCATTAGGCGTGCTGCTGTTACTTGCGTGCGTGCTTGCCTATTTAGCATTGGCGCAAATAAAGTCAGCTAATCAAAATATGGGGCAAGTCACTTTGCCTATTCAGCGCAGTGCTGACGCCTTGCAACTTGAGCAGCTTAAGCTCAGCAAATTGATTTCCCAAGCTTATACCCTCGAAAGCGAGCAAGATATTAATCGGGCTCGACAGCAATTTACCACACAGCAGCAACTGTATGTTGAGCGTCAGCAACACTTAACGTCATTGACGCAAGCCATGCCTGAATTTGTCACACCATTAAAGCAAACTCTGGCGCTGGGTGAGCAGCTCAGTCGTGCCGCAGAACAAATGTTGCAGGCCAAGGCTGATGTTGTACAAGCGCAGCAACGGATCCAATCACAATATCAAGCACTGAAACAGGATAAAGAACAGGCCAGCAATGCCATGCTGGATCTTGAGTTAATCGAGACAGACAAAACACGGCAGTTGGAAGAAATGGTCGGCACCGGCGTTCGTATTGACGACATGTTGTTTACCTTGGAAAACAACAGTCAGCGGATCAGCGGATTAACCCTCGAGCAAGTAGAGCAACATCAGCAAGACATGCTGTTCTTGTTAGATAATATTGAAAATAACTTAACGTTTTTGAAGCGCCAAGCCTATGGCATGGATGCAGATGATTTGTTAAATCAGTTTAGTGAGGGTATGACTAAGCTCAGAGAAAAGCTGGGTGAGCCTGGTCATCTTTATGTTGCGGTACAAGAGAAACTGCGTCAGCAGCAACAAGCGGCGATGTTATACAAGCAGTCAGAGCAGCATGCGTTTGCCATTTTAACTGAGCTTGAGAAAATGCAGCAAAGCGCTAATGCGGCGTTTAATCGTTCTCAAAATAATGCTGAAACCCTTATCGAGCGAGCGCAAAATACCGCCATTTTATTGGTAATTGTCTTTATTGCTTTAGGTGCGTTTATCTCGGTTTCAACCAGCCGAGCAATGCTTGGGCCGTTGGCTGCGGTGAATAAAATGCTCAAATACCTTGCTGCTGGAGACTTTTCGAAACAAATGAGTAAGCGCAGTGATGATGAATTTGGTCAGTTAATTGATAATATCAATCAGGTTAAAGACAATCTTCGTGCTTTGCTAGAGTCAATCAATAACCAAGTTCATGAGTTAGAAGGACTATCGGAATCATCATTAAGCGAAAGTAAACAAATAGCCAATAATGCGACCGAGCAAATGCGCCGCATGGATAATGCCAATCGCTTAGCGCAAAGTATTTCAGCTAGCGCTTTGGCGGTTTCCGAGCGTTCGTCAGAAAGCCTCGCGAGCATCCATACCGCTAACCAGCATAAAACAGAGGTCAGTAAATACACTCAAGACAACAAACAACATATTCTATCGCTCAGCACTCGTATGAGTGAAGCGGTAGAGAGCATGACCAAGTTGACCACACATAGCGAGAACATCGGTAGTATCTTGGACACCATTGTTTCTATCGCTGAGCAAACCAATCTGTTGGCGTTAAACGCAGCAATAGAAGCGGCTCGAGCTGGTGAGCAGGGGAGAGGGTTTGCTGTAGTCGCCGATGAGGTTAGAACGCTTGCGTCTAGGACGCAAGAGTCGACCAACGAAATTAACCAAATGATCGCAGCACTGAGACAAGATACACATACCGCCTCTGAGGCCATCAATTCCGGCCAGCGTGATGTTGCCTCATGTGTTAAACAAAGTGAGGCACTAGCCAGTGCCATGGATGAAATTGCCAACGCTATTTTACAGGTTACGCAGTTAAGTGAAGAAGTGAGCCAAGCAGCTGATCACCAAGCGACGGATTGTCAGCAAATTGAGCAGGTGATGCTAGATGCGCAAAGTACCGCAAACGATAATGCTCAGGCGATGCAAAGCTTGGCGAAAGGCAGCGAGTCGCTCAGTAGCTTCTCGCATCGCCTAGCCACTCTCGTGGAGCGATTTAAATTGTGAGGCGTTCTCTAAATTAACTTTATATTTAGTCATGTTGCTTATTCTTAAAAGACATATGGATAGTATGCGCTATTGAAACTTTGGAATAACAATCTTAGTATTATCGGAAGTGTAATTTAGTTTGTTCTATTGCATAATATTGGTTAAAGAATGGGTTGTGCTTGTTAATATTTCTGTTATATTCATCCGCATTATTTGATTTGGGGTGTATATGCAGCATCGTAGTCCAGCAACAAATAGTTTCCAAACAATATTAAATGAGATTGGCTTAACGAGCGAAGTGAATCCCAACAAACGTCTGGAAGACAGTATTCCGTTCTCCATTTTTACCGATCTTGCCTTATCGCTAAAGCTTGATAAGTTTGATTTAGCGAAGGCGATGGGTATATCACCATCAAGTTTGATAGAAATCGCGCAGAATAATAAGTTTTCTCGCTCACAGAGCCAGCGTTTTTATAAGATGATAATGGTGCTTGATGAAGCTTTGACGCTTTTCGAAGGAGATTGGGATTCTGTTATCTTCTTTGTGAATAATCCAGCGATATGGCTTAACGGAAGAAAACCGCTTAGCCTATTTGTGAACAATGAAGGTGTTGCGCAGGTTTCAAGTTTAATTAAGCGTCTAGAACACGGCGTAATATAGAGTAAAACTTGGCTTGCAAATAGTGCCAATTCGCTGAATTTAGTAATCTATTTTGAGGCGAGAAACCTTGTCGATAACACCCTCTAACGCGTCCTGCAATCGCCAAGGTATCTGCATCCATGTAGGCAAGGTGGAAACTTTGCTATTTAGTTACTCTAGATAAGAAGTTTTTAACGCAGTTAGCGCTAAAACTGTTTGCTAGAAAGGCATTAATTATCCGAAGCACAGGTTACTTAGTAACGCTTTGATGGTCTGGAATAAATATAAGACATCACTGCGATCTTTATACTGCCAACTACACAGGCCAGCCAAGCCGCTGGGGAGAGCAAAATAAGTAAAGCATAACTTGCAGCCATGCCCACTGTTGCCATGATTTTGGCCTTAAGTGGAATAACCTTATATTGCTTCCATTGCGTTAATGAAGCGCCGAACCTTGGGTGATTTAGCAGCCACAAGGCCAGCTTAGGAGAAGCTTTTGAAAAGCACGCCAAAGCCAGAATAAAAAATACAGTGGTTGGCATGACGGGCAAAACAATACCAATAACACCGAGGGCTACAAATAGGTATCCGCATAGCAGTAGGGCTATTTTTTTATAGTTGGCTAAGGCGGCTTTAAACATCATGAATAAACGTGTGCCTGAAATGCTTGGAAACGGGTGAATGCCTGGCGAGCACCTTCAATTAGCGCCTGTTCTTGCTTTTCGCTTAGTTCAATTGAGTCTATGATTTGCACAAGCTCTCGCCAAGCGCTGCCGCGACCAGCTCCTGGACCTGCTAGATATCGAGCGCCGTGCTGCGCATCAAAATTGAGCTTGGCCCCAACTTGTTTACCCAGCATGGCTGCACCTACCTTTGAGCCCTCGACTACATATAGCCAGCCGAGTGCCGAAGCGACATCGGTATTGCTGCTTACTTCTGGCCTTAAATAGGGATCAGGGATGGTGGTTTCAAGGTCGATAAAGTCTTGTTCAAGCAAACCTAAGCGGCGACGCGCGGCCAAATCAGGAATAAGCGCTAACAACCCTGGATGTTCATATAGGGCGCTCACATCTTTTAAAAAATAAAACTGTAGTCGTAAGAAATCGAGATAGCTTTGTGTATTGGCGAATGGGTCTTGCGCCATAATAGATTTGTCTACATTGTCGTGGGTATCTGCAGTTGCATGTTTTAAGTTTTGCGCTCGAGAAGGTGCAGAGGTAACGGTAGTCATTGATGCTCCAAGGTGATGTAAAAATATAGCGCTGTCTTTAAGCAAAAGTACAGCGCGTAAGTGTTTATTAAAGTTTGAGTTCTAAGCCAATTGAAATGGTTTGGCCAGGTTCAGGCATCGCAACGATTGAGCCGGTTGAAACCTTATACTGATCGGTCAAGTTGGTGATCGCTAGGTTGCCTTTGATGCTGTCGCTAAAGATATAATCAAGGTAAAAGTCGAGCTGATAGCCTGCTGGAATATACTCAAGTGCAGTTACCCCAGTCCCTGCCAAAAAACCACCTGGATGATGTTTCTCAGAGTGCTTTTTGTAAGTAAAACCCGTATCAATTGTGTCGTTAAAGAGTGTCATACCAAGCGTTGCGATATAGCTTTTTTCAGGCGGCACACGAAGCGGTGTTAAACTCCCCGCGAAGCCAGTGGCATTACAAGTATCGACACCTGCAGCTTCAGCCATTAAGCGCGAGCACATTTTGACGTCGGTGTACTTTGTGTAAGATAGCCTGCTGTAAAATAAGTCGCTTTGGTAATGAAGACCAAATTCCGTGCCAGGCAGTTCAAACTTATCATAGTTGGTAAAAGTGAACTTTTGATCCCATGAAGGTGCATCGGGTTTAGGTAAGAAGCCCGTAGCCAACATACTTTCAATATTAGTGTAGAAGTACTCCGCCGAGATAATTAGCTTATCCCCGTGATTGAGTAAGTTGCTAAAATCACTCTCAAAACCAATATCATACGATTTCGTTTTTTCGGGGGTGATCGGGTAATCACTGGAGTAAGAAAACACCTCATTAGAAACCGTTGTTTCGTACAGGTTTGGCATACGATATGCGTTGCTATATTTGGCTTTAATGGCAGTATTATCAAACAGTTGATAATTTGCTTGTACGGTCACATCGGCTTTAGCATCAAATGTAAGCTTTTCTCCTGTTTGATAGTCCTCATTCACCGAGTCGTGAAGGTTTACGTTCAGTGCAAGCTCTACTGGTGCAAGATCGATATTGGCATTTGCAAATAACGCTCGTTTTGTTTGCTTACCGTGTCGTGAAGTTGACTTTAATTTGAAATCATCAGAGTGCCATGGGCGCTTAAAGTTGTTTTTCCAGTCTCTATGAGGCGACAACTCTTCAGCCTGCCAAGATAGCCCGTATGTCAATGTCACAGGCGTATTTGCAAGCGATAATGCGGAGGTATTAAATACACTTACCCCGTGGCGTTTGTTGTTAAAACGGTGGAAGTATTGCCCTGCATTTTCACCTAGGTTACTGCCAAGGGCATTGTACTGTTGTAACCTCGCGCTGGTACGCCAAACGTTAACACTGAGGTCGACTAATGAGTTATTACTTGGTAAAAAGCGGTATAGCGCGCTAGTACTATTGACCAGAGCAGAGCCCGGAGCCCACTGCGGCATAGTTTCTACGCCTTCAGGAATTTCTTCGGATATCCATTGTTCTTGGCCATTTTCATCGATCACCTTCCAAAACTTGGTGTCGCCGACTCTTTGTTTGTACCAGTAGGTGGCCAGCATTTCTCCTGCTTCTTGCTTATGGTATCGTGTGTTCACCTCTAATGATTGTTCGTCCGTAAACGCATAAGTTAGTTTGGCAAGATATGAGTCGCTTTCAAAGCTTGTATTGACGACTTCGCCATTTTGGTTAACGGGTGGTGGGATCAGAATGACTTCTGTGACTTCATCATACTGTTTTCCATGCTCGGTTGAAGGCACCCAGCGAATGTACTCTTTAGACTCAACGAAATCGTTAAAGCCATTTTTTCCGGCAAAGTAGTTACCGACCTTTTTCTTACTGTAAGCCAGCACCGCTTGTAAGTTATCCTGTTGGTAGGCGGTTGCTAGCGTAAATCCACCGCCTGCAAAATCGAGCGTGTCATTGTGGTTGCTTACCTCGTAATAACTTTGCAGGCTAAAGCTTTCAGGTACTTCAGGTGTTCTATTGTTGTTATGCGTATTAACCTTAACCAAAGCGCCATAACGCTTACCATCTTGGAGAATATCTTGCGTGCCTAAGGTGCGGATATTGACTGTTCCGCCGATTGCGCCAGAGCCAAATGGTGATGCTTTGGCCGATGCGCCTTTTTCAACATTGACCGAGCTTATCAGGTTTGAATCGATATAGGTTCTATCCGACGAGCCCATATAGCCGCGGTTTGTGTGCGTTGATTGCAAACTGCCATCGATGAAAATTGGTACTCGTCCTTCGCCTTGGACTCCACGAATACCGATATCAAGCGCACCAGCTTCGTTTCGAATATTGTTTGCCTCTATACCTGAAAACGTTGAGAAAATATCCGAGTTAGATAAACCTTTGGTTCGAGCAATCTGTTCACGATTAAGATTGAGTTTATCGCCTTTGACAGTGATGACTTCAATATTATCTTGCGGATTTGGTGTTTGCTTGTGCTTAGCCTGAGTGTTATTGGATTGGCCTTTTGCTGGCGTTAACTCGCTAATCGCCGCTTTAATAACGATGTTATTGTCGATAATACTCGCCGTTAGCGGACTACCTTTCAATGTACGTTCTAGTGCCTCGGTTAAACTTACCTCCCCTTTGAGTGCTGGGGCTTGCAGGCCATTTAATAGTTTCGCATCGGCAATTAGATTCATACTCGCAGCCTCAGCTACCTGCGTTAAGGTATGGCTAATAGGTTGCTGCGCAAGATTAAATTGATATATAGCAACTTGACTCTGCGCGGTTGCAGGCAGGCTCAGGCTAAGCCCGAGTGCAAATGCTAAGGGAGTGAGTCTTGTGTTTAATACAGAGCGAGTTCTCATTATGATGCGTCCAAATAAATTACCTAAGATGAAAACGAATGAGAATGAGAACTCCTCAATAAAAATCTGAATATTTTTATCTTGTCATCGAGAATTAACTATAACTACATGATTATTAGTCTTTTTAACTTCTACTGGCAGGGCGTGTGGTAATAAGTTTAAAAAGCTTTCGAGCTCTGATGCTAAAAAAGTACCCGAAATTACCAATTGCTCAGTTGATTGAGCGGTTAAGGTGTAACTTATCGCATGATGTCGTTTAAATTCCTCAAATACTTCACTGAGTGGCGCATTGTCGAACACGAGTCGCCCTTGCTTAAATGCATCGACGAGATTGAGGTTTGGATCAAACTCAGTCTTAGTAATGCCGTCACTATCCACAACCGCCATTTGACCTTTTCTCAGCTCCATTTGCTGATGTTGGCTTTGCACGTTTACACGACCATGGTCCACCACAATGCGAATGCTATTGGCTTTTTTATCAACGGAAAAGCGGGTACCTAATACGGTAATTTTTGTGCTGCCGGCACTAATAACAAATGGTCGGCTTTTGTCACTGGCAACATCAAACAATACGCGTCCATTGAGTAGCTTATTACGGCGCCGATTGCCATCAAAATCAATCGCGAGGGAAGTTTTGGCATCTAAGGTCAATAGAGAGTTATCGGGCAGTGAGATAGTGCGCAATTCGCTTCGTATTGACTGATAGCTGGCGTGGAAGTTGTCGTTGTCAATTTGAAAGAACCAAGTTTGATAGCCAAAGAAACTCAACGCAAAAAGTGCAAAGCATGCAGCAATGGCGAAGTACCGCTGAGCTGTCTTTGATTTAAGCTTAGAGTGTGTAACTGGGTTCTCTAATTGTGCAATGTCTTGCTCTGAAAATTGCGATAACAGTTGCTCAACCTGTTTACTTTCTTGATAGGCTGTTTGGTGCGCACGGCTTTCATCAAGCCAACGACTGAGCGCTTGCTGCTGCGCTTTATCGAGCCCTTGCCTTTCAAGTGCCAGCCAATGGTTTACTTGCTGTTGTATTGATACATTATGACGGTCCATTGCGATTCTCTTATTGTTTTTGTAATGCGTTACGGCAAGCAAGCATGGCAGTTGCCAAGTGTTTTTCGACCATGCTGACAGATATCCCCATTTGCTCTGCTATTTGTGGCTGGCTTAAGTTTTTAAATTTATAGAGCACAAATGCTTGCTTGGTTTTTAGAGGTAGGGAGTCGATACTTCGATTAAGTAATGCCAGTTGTTGTTGACTTGCAAGCTTAGCCTCGGGCTCATAATAACTTGGCGCGACTAATTCGAAGTCGTCGGGCTCAGCAACGGTTTGATTTTTGCGATACTGATCAATCACAATGTTTTTCGCGGCTTTAAAAAATAGTGCGCGCTCTTGCGTGTTATCCTGCTTTGGATTGCTGTTTTTATAACTTAGTATTCGGGTATACGCCTCTTGGACTATATTTTGAGCTTTGTCTTTGCACCCCACTGAACGAGCGATATAACTTAATACTTCTGAGTAATAACGTTCCAAAATACACCAGTTTGCTTTTCAAAAGTCGCGCATACTAGCATTAAAAATGATTATTGAGAATTGTTTTTATTTGCGTTTGTTGGCTTTGAATTGTTCGTTAATATATTTTATATTTTTAGTGCTTTTGCTTAAAAGTTGGTTGTAAGATTATGAAAAAGTTAGTTTTATTTTAAATTTCTTTGGATCCAAACACTAAATGAAGTGCTTATTAAGGCGTAGGAGCGATACCTTTGATAATGCGCTGGCAGGCACTGGGATCCATAAAATGGGGCACCGGATAATCCGGATGTGCTTCTTTTAGCGCCAGCTCTGCGAGTAGTGCTGCATCATCAGGGAGTACTTCGGTGAGCGTGGTTTGGATATGTAAATCAAGCAGTAAGCGCTTAATGTGCTCTAAAAGATCATCTGCTTGGCGCTCGACGGGATAGTCTAACGAGGTTAATCCACAGTATCTGGCGATGAGCGCGAGTTGCTGATTAATGCGCTCACCATACCAGGTTAGCACGGGCATGAGTAACACCGCATTGGCAAGCCCGTGCGGCGTACCATATTGAGCGCTCAATTGGTGTGAAATTGCATGCACGTAGCCGACAGAGGTTCTGGTAAAAGCTTGTCCTGCGTAATGGGAAGCGAGTAGTAGTTGCGCCCTTGCTTCAAGATTTTGTGGGTCTTGTTGTGCTTTGGGTAAATATTCAAAGATGGCTCTACAAGCTTCAAGTGCACGACCGCGGCTAAACTTAAGACAGTTAATGCTCAGTAGTGCTTCAATGGCGTGGGTTAGTGCATCAATTGCCGTAGTCGCGGTGATATGTGCGGGCATACTTGTGGTTAATTCCGGTAATAACACGGCATGGTGCGGCACTAAACAAAAGTCAGTCGCGGCATATTTGGCGTGATTGCTAGGATCGTTAACAACGGCGGCAACGGTGGTCTCCGAGCCCGTTCCTGCTGTTGTTGGGATCGCGATATTCGGCGGTAGGCGTTTTAAGACTTTAAATAACCCTTTGAGTTTAGTCACCGGTTTGTTTGGCTTGACAGCCCGAGCACCGATCAGCTTGCCCGTGTCGAGTACCGAGCCGCCGCCAAGCGCGATAATTGCTTTACATTGATGCTGTTGGTAGACCTTTAGACCGTCTTCGACGTTTGCTATGGTTGGGTTGGGTAAAACATCTGCGTAATAATGCGTGACTAACTCTGACTCACGTAGTGTGTTTTCCACAACCTGATGCAAGTTGAGTTTGAGCAGCACTTGGTCGGTCACGACTAAGACGTTATCTCCGCTTTTTAACCCCAACGCCTCAATGGCGTCTAACAACCCCGTTTTTCCCTGATGTAATTTGGGGTTCGGGATCCCGATAAAAATAACAATGCACTTTAGGGCAAAGTGGTAAATACGGTAAAACCAACTCATTGCGATCCGTCTAATTTTGTTTTTGTATCATCTAAAAAATGTAGACGGATCATCACTGAATTGCTAGCAAATTTTCGGCTAATTTGTAGTGATTTGCTGCGAAACTAGCTTTTCTTCTTTAATTGGTGTTTTGGGCTTGTACATCTCAAATGCTTCTATCATGAGCAAAATATGGGCCGCGCTCCATGAAAAGTTCGGTGCACCTTGCTGCTCGCCGGTGAGTGGATTGTAGTTTTCGCGAATAGGCGCGTTTTGCAGCAGACCATCCGCATTTTGCATAAATCGCTGAAACAAAGTGTTCGCTTCAGTTTCATAACCATAATAACTTAGCCCCATCAAGCCAAAATACAATTGGTCAAGCCAGACACGACCACGCCAATAGATGTTTGCGCCAAATGCAGGATTGGTCTGGGATGCAGAGCCTAGAGGAATATAGGTGTTGAATTCACTGGGGCTGAGCATTACTTCAGAGACGCGTTTAGCATGATACGTTGTTGCTACCTGATTAAAGAGCGGAGCCCAACCCTCCGGGCCGCGACCACGCTCAATTATTGGTTTCCCTGCACAGCCATTTTCAAGCGGTGATGGGGCAATGCGAATGTCGTAGTAGTATCCGCTGTTATCGTCGAACATGCAGCGGTTAATATAATCGGCGATTTGCTTTGCTTGTGCTGCAAAGGCGTTGGCTTCCTGTGGCTTAGCCAAGATAGTTGCGATGGTACTCAAGTTTTTGGTGTCAGAATAAAAATAACTGGCCCCGTCAACCGATTCTTGCATCAAAGAGTAGCCTAGCAGATGGTCTTGGGCGTCCATATTGCTAGCAAATTCGACTTGCCAGTCTTTAGCATCGCCACCTTGTTTCACATAGATCTCAAGCTGCTGTGGTGAGATAAAACCAAAGTTAGCAGCATCGTCTCTTCCAGACTCCCATGACGCTGCGGTCTGTGCGGGAATACTTATTTGTTTACCTTGTGCTTGCGCATCACGATAGGCTTTTAGCCCAAAGCGGGCATGCTTTTGCTTTCCTTCATGTAGATAAAATAACAACTCACCCGCTTGGTTATTATGGTGTTTATCTATGGTTGCACCAAATTCAGGAATACCATTTTGGTTGTGATCACGGTTGCGCAGCCACCAATCGCGATAGGCGACAAGTTTAGGGTAAATTTGTGCAAGCCAAGCTTTGTCTATGCTGGCATGGTAGGTATTCAACACCGCCCAAGCGGCCAGCGAGGGTTTTGAATTCCGTTCGCTCCAATTACCGCCATCGCCACCGCGTTCTGGTGGCAGGTTATAACCAATTAAATCGGGTAATAAGCCTTTATCTTGGGGTCTCACAGGATCGTTAGCGGCTATTTGATAGGAAAATACGGCATCAATGTTGGCCTTGGCTAAATCTGGTGCAAATAGTCTCAGCGCTGATGCTTGTTTCCAGCTGTCCCAAGGCCAAGTTAAATTGCCGGAAAACCAGCGCGCAGTGACCGAAGGCGATACGGTATCAAACGCGATTGCCCCTGCAGGCGCTCGCCAGTTACCAATGAGGGTTTCAACAGCTTTTATCGCCAATGTTTGTTTATCTCGTGGTAAGGTTTGGTAGCGTGCTAAATAGCCTGCCCAGCGAGCTTTAGAGCGTTGCCAATACGTAACTGGGGATGAGAGAATTTTGGCAACGATTTTTGCTGTTCGTATGCGTTCTTGTTGATTGTGGACATAACTGATCGCGGTATAAAACTGTAGATCACCTGAGGTTTGCGCCTCGCTATAATAACGGTTTTTTTTCACCTCATTTTTGAAAGGGATTGTGCGGGTGATTGAGTACTCGTTGCTACCAGAGGTTAGAAGCGCCCACGGATCGCGAACACGACCAAAAGTGGTACTGATCCCACTTTCGCTGGCAACCATAGTTGGTGCGAGCTTAGGGTATTGTTGGTCCAGTGTTTGTTGATCATTAAGCTGGTGGAGTAATTTGCCGTCCAATTTTAAAGTAAGTCGTTGCTTTGTATGAATAGTGGTTTGAATAAGAGAAACACGCTCGCTAACAAAGCGTAAGCGGAGCGTCACCGTCGCGAGCTCATGTCTAAGCGTTTGCACCAGCTCTCCGGGCAGGCTGTACTGCGCTGCATCAAATTGCAATTTGGTCTCACCATGAAAAATTTGTAGGCGCTCAATACGTTCAAATAAATACGTTAAATACTCTTCAGTGATAATCGCGTTACCCGTGAAACCACCATATTCCGCAGCGTTATCAGGAAGTAAGTGACCATGCCATGCGCCGTTATCAAAAAGTGGTGAATAGGGACTATGGCCAAACTTGTCTGCGGGCTTCATTACCTGAGGGTGACCAAAGCGTGAAACCGCGTTAATGATTTTTGGGCTTGCGTACGTTTCGCATGCTACAAAGAGCATGAGTAATACCATTCCTGTGAGTACTTTCATTTTTATTTTTTGAATAAAATATACAATTTTTAAAATGCTATCACAGCGACGTACAAAGTTCAGTAGCAAACGATGAATTACTCGTCGATGGGGCAGCCGACGTCAACCTTTTTACGTTGCATTTGCACTCGTTCAGCGGCGGCGCGTAGCCGATTTATATATTCTGGAGGGGCGCTGGGGTTGGCGGTTAAATAGAGGGTTTTACTTAACTCTGGAACTTCTAGCACTTTGTCCCATTGCTCCACTAAACCCATTCTAGCAGCCATTCTATCCACAAAATTTTCGGCACCAAAAATAAAGTCAATTCTACCTCTTTCAAGCAGCTCACCTGCACGACTCAAACTAGTTACAGATAGCATGTTCTTATCGGCGACAAAGCCTTGTGCTTTTAAATAGTTTTCGGAAAGTTGATCGGCCGCAACAGCGACAACATGTTGTTTGATTTTCCATATTTCCCACTCTTGCTGATCGGCGATATCAGCACGCTTATAAAAGGCGACCTTTAGCTCACAAAGTGGCGCAATCCAGACATGGTTTTCTTCACGTTGCTCCGTTCTGGCGATCGAGTAGAGCAATGAATAAGGGGATTTTTTGGAGAAGGCTTTTGCGCGAGTCCAAGGCAACATATAAATTTGATAGCTTAGCTCTGCTTCCCACATAATGAGGCGTACGATATCAGTGGCAAGCCCAGTAATGGTGCCGTTCTTTTGCTCTATCTGGTACGGAGGAAAATGCTCGGTATAGATATCTACTTTTGTCGGTGCTGCGGCTAAGGCACTAAATACACTAAATATCCCTATAACGCTCCCAATTATATACTGCATACCACATTCTCAAGATCGTTTTTAACAGTATAACTCATAATTTGTTATTGGTTTTGGTTAAATTAATGTACCCATTAAAATTCCATGTTGGTGCTTTCTTGGCAATTATTATATGGTTTTTTGGTGTCTTTTAAGAATTAAATAACGGCGTAAAATTGCCCTTGTTGTAGAGGAGTCGTTATGCGCTTAGTTTTTTTCTTGCTTATGTTGTTTGTGTCTACTTACTCACATGCTAGTGAAGTTGCAGTTGATTATGTGATGGGAGAGGGGGATGTAAAAGGACTGCGGCTTGGGTATCGTCCCTTGCATTATAGTTTAGCGGATTATGGTTTTGGCGAAGGTGCCTATGTTTATTTTGAGCTGAGCACCAACTATTGGGAATACGGTAAGCCAACACGTTCAGATACGACGTTCGCTATTGCATTGTCACCAGTGCTTAGTGTTCCACTGACCGAGTTTGCTGGAAAGCCGGTAAATTTTGAGTTTGGGATTGGCATGACTTACGTCAGTGATACTCGATTTGCGGGCAAAGACATTGGTGTTCACTATCAGTTTGAAGACCGCATTGGGCTTAGTGTTAATTTGAACCCCAGTACTAAAGTTGGGATCCGATATCTACATTATTCTAATGCTGGTTTGAGTGACCACAACCCCGGTCTTGATTTTTTGAATGTGTTCTACGTTAAGCGGTTTTAACGCTTAATTTCATTGAGTTAGTTTTATCTCCCTTTGTGATTTCAAGGATGAAATTTTTTCTTACTAAATAACCTGAGCTGCGGATAATTAATGCCTTTCTAGCAGCCAGTTTTAGCGCTAACTGCGTTGAATTCACTTCCAATAGCCAGCTATTGGTGCGTAAATTCGCCTTGCTTTCCCTAAAACTTGCTGGCTAGACAAGGAAAAAACTAAGTTGTGCGTTAGCAACGATGAGCTGGAACATTCCTTATCCAAACCTCAGGTTAAATAACGTCATTTTTTCTTTATAGAGTTCCAGTTTTCAAGATAATAGAATGCAGTTAAACGCTTGACCTAAACTAAGGTTTAGGAATTAGGGTTCTGCATAAATCAATAATAATCAAGGAACATCAATGGAGAATAGCTCTGCAATTGAGCGGTTAAAGCGCTTTACACCTTTAGTTTGGGTAATGCTTGTTGGTAACTTTTTCGTTCGCGCTAGTTACTACATGGTATGGCCTTTTTTGGCTGTTATTCTTTACGAAAATTATGGACTGAGTGCAACAGAGGTCGGTTTATTGCTAACGGTGTCAGCGACTTTCGCCGTATTTTTGGGGTTTTATACGGGGAATCTCGCTGATCGCTTTGGTCGCACCAAAATGCTCTACACGGCAGTGTTTGTTGGTGTGATTTCTTTTTCACTGTTGGCTGTGGCTGAGTCGTTGTGGTTGTTTGCAACCTCAGTGTTTTTAGCTTGTCTACCTAGGACGCTCTGGGATGCGCCTAGTAAAGCGTTACTTACTGAAGAACTTGCCGACGCAAAAGACAGAGAGCTTGCATTGCATTTACTCTATTTCCTCGTGAATGTGGGGGCGGCTTTAGGACCATTGTACGGTCTATGGGCAGGGCTTAATGGTGAGCAGTTTAGTTTTATCTATACTGGCATTTCGTATATTGGTTTGTTGCTCGCGCTGCTTTACTTTAGACCTAAACTGAGTGAAGCGCAGACTTCCGCTTTGCAGTCTGCCGCTCAGTCGGTGCCTAAGTTCGCAAAATGGCTGGGGATCTTACGAAAAGATAAAGTTTTTTTAATTGTGCTCATCGCTACAACTTTAGTGTATTTGGTTTATGCGCAATGTGACTCTAGCTTAGTGCAGTATTTGACGCGTGCAGAGGTCCCTGATCTGGCTTGGCTAATTTCTAGCTTAATCATCGCAAATTCTAGCGTGATCATCGTTTGTCAGTTTCCATTACTACATCTGATGCGTAATTGGCGTATTGAAAATAGGCTCTATGCGGGTGGCGTGATATTGATCATTTCACAAGTCATGATGGCCTTGAATGATGTGCAAAATATCTGGGGATGGATTGCAGCCATGATGGTGTTGAGTCTGAGCGAAGCAATTATGTTTACTAACATCAATGTCTATATTGACAGGTTGGCACCAGATAACCTGAAAGCTAGCTATTTTGGTGCTGCTGGCTTGTGTTCATTAGGGTATGCATTAGCGCCTATTTTAGGCGGACTTATATTAGATTTTTACTCCGGCATGATGCTGTTTATCATCATGACCTTAGTATCTATCACCGCACTTGGGTTTTATCGCATTGCTGAGCTGAAGCCCAAGACGGCGGCTGAAGCGATATAGCTTAGCTAACTCGGTGACCTAAAAAAGGTCACCGCTTGTATTTATGTTAGGGTCTGTTGATCTTTCAAGTTTGTTTTTGCAGCAGTTTGACTGGTATTTATACAAGGCAGAGCCTGCGTAGCATAGTTATTCTATGTAAGTTAGGCGATAACACAGTAGAAATGCCAATCAAGCGCTGCCCTTTGGGTTCACCTGAGTGCGCTTTGTTCATTGTTGCTCAACTTTCGCCTAGATTACTAGGCGGCAAGTCGAGCGTCGCGACCAAAACACACTCAGGGGAACAAAAGTCAAACAGCAAAGGTCAACAGGCCCTAATTATCCGAAGCAAAGGTTAGTTACTTTACTTACCCGCCATTTTTTGCAAGTAACCCAGACGTTGACGCTCGGCAGCCGAGGGCTGATATGGGCGCTTCTCCAGTGCGTCAAAGTAGAAATCAGTGATGTGGTATTCGGTTATTTTGCTATCACCAAACTGCGCAAGCTCTCCGGGCATTGGCGACATTCTCTCAATCACAAATGTTTTTAACGTGAACTGGGATGGGCCGGATTTAGCTGAAAAAGGAGCAAGCACCGACTGATGTGCTTTTAAGTTGAATACCTGTTTCCCTTCACTTAACTTTTGTTTTTCAACCAAATGACTGATTGGTGTGCCATCGCGAGTAAATAGATTTGCACGGATACGATAAGTACCACTTTGCTTTACTTCAAGTTGCAATGGAATTATCAAGTCAGCTTGCTCGGGGTAAGGTTTAGCAATGGCGAGCAGTGTGGCGCTGGGTTGGTAATAGCGAATACTTGCCGTTAATGCCACGGCCTTAGCCGAGCTTGGCTTGGCACGCACAACGACATTCAGCTCTTGAGGCCATGTTGTCTCGCCATCGACCGCACCAAGCCAAATACCATCAGACTCTTTGAGGCGGGTGGTGGATAAGGTTTGCTGTGATGTAGGATCAAGTATCGTTGCAGTTGCATTAGAAAATTGACTACCAGATAAACTTATCTCGATAGTAGCGGGGTGCACAAAGCGATATTGATTCAGCGATAAAGACACCCGTTCGTTGTTTTCTTCAATTGGCATTTCGACGGCATAGAAATGATTTGGATTGAGCCTATCAAAATCACCTTTGCCAAGGGGCTGTGAGTAAGGAGGTAGCGAAATACTATACTCATAATGTGCCGCAGCTGATTGCGCAGCTTGTGCCAGTGGTAGTGATTCAACCAATGATTGTTTTTGTGTTATCGCAGTTTTAGGGGTGGTGGGTGGCGTTGTTGTTGGTGTCAAAATAGGTGTGGTGACTTGTGGGGGGGCTGCTAACTCAGGCGAGGGCAGAGCTTCGCGCTGCAAGGCAAAATAGCCTGCAGTGATACAGATCACAATAAGAATGACACTAATCAACAAAAACTTTTTCATAGCAATACTCGGTTAATATAAGGAACTGCATGGAGCAGTTCCTTGGGTATAGAAATTAGCAGAATAACCGTTAAGTTACAGTGAGTTTAGTATTAACTGTGAAAAACTTTGTGAGTTAGACTCGCTAACATAACGGTAAGTCTTTTTCCAAAACCAGCTACCCGTTGTTTCTTCATAGGTGTTGTAGCTAATCGTTTTATAACCCGCGTTAAACTGAGTACGGGCCGCTGTTACTTTGCCTTGGTATCCAGCATCTGGCAGGTTACCGTGGCTATATTCCGCGCTCATTAGTAGTGGGTAGTGGTATGGCATAAAGCTAGTCACTGCATCATCTTGAGAGGCTAACTGACCGTTGATAGCAACGCTTGTACTACAACTACCAAAGTCGCCTTTTGTCGATGCACCACAAGAAGAGTGTGTTGATACAACACCATCATCATTACCTGGTAAGAAACCTGAAGTGAGGCCGTAGTAGTCGCTGGCATCAGCGACGAAACGTAGGCGAGGTGCGTTGTCACTAGGGTACTGAGCAACTTGTCGCGCGTTATTCACTTTTAAATCCCACATGATACCAAATTCTTCAGGCATGCTGCCAAGCCATGCCTCAACCGCTTGGCGAGTTAGTTCACCTACTACGCCACCAGAAGTCGCAGCGTTGATAGCAGTGTCTGCGAGTTCGCTTCCGCCACCCGCACCTGCAAGGTCAAAAGTAGCAACGATATTAAGTGGTTGAAGGCCCGCATTTTCAAGCCAAGTTGCTTGGTTATCTAAGATATAGCGCGCAACCAAATCACCCGTTGAGTGGGTAACAAAGACACAGCCTGGATTACAAGTGCCATTTTCTGCAAATGCTTTTAGCTTTGGCCAAATATAATCTGTTGCGATTTTGCCTTGTAGGCGTTCATAAGAAGGCCAATCAATACGTTCATCAGCGTGGTTTATCCAAAAAGATGACCAGTATTCTTCACCCTCAAGCTCGACGTTGGTACTGTTAGGGCGGTTAAGTTGGTCCGCTTGAAAGCCATGAATTAGAATTGTTTTATATTCAGCGGCCTGCGCGGGAGTTGCAAGTGCAGCGCCTGTTAATAACGCTGAAAGTGCAGCAGTGTATACAAAGTTAGTTTTCATTGTCTAAGTCCTTTAAAGCGCCAAGTGCCACATCTATGGTCGGCCTACAACAAAATTCCCCACTTTGTTTAATCGTCAGCTCGGGAAACTATAGGCATCACACAACTACTTTCACTACTACTGAAACGCATCTTTGTTAGTATATTATGTGGCGTGAGAAACTATTCCCACGCCGGTCTAAAAAGCTAAAATCACGCCATTTCAGGATTGTTATGGAGTTCAGATAGCAGGTTCAGGGTTTTCTCGCTGCGGTTTACAAATGGGTTAGTCTCATCCCATACATAGCCCGCAAGCACAGAAGTGATTTGGCTCTTAATTTTTTCAGGCTTGTTGTCTGAGAAAAATAGGCGGCGCAAACGTCCGTCGTACCAGCCTTCAATGTAGGTGCGCATGACAGCAATACCTTTAAGCATATGCGCCTCATAATCTTGCTGCCAATCTGCTTCCTCACCATTTAACTGAGCGACTATGAGATCAGCGGCGCGCGCGCCTGATTCAATCGCAAACATAACACCGGCTGAAAATACAGGGTCAATAAATTCACTGGCGTTTCCGGTTAGCACAAAGTTTTTGCCGAACAGTTGTTTAATACCTTTTGAGTAGCCTTTAATCTCCTTTGGCTCCATACACAGTGCCATTCCTTCCAACATTGCTGATGCATGCTGATCGCGAGCAAGGTAGGTTAAAAAGCGTGTTTTAGCATCGCCCTCTGCACTTTCCAAATACTCAGGGTTACCAACAAAACCGACTGAAACACGACCGTCAGAGAAAGGTATTAGCCAAACCCATACATCCTCTTCGTGAACCAGAATCGTTACTTTATTGTTTTCAGCCCCAGTCTCTATACCATCAGCAGGTTTAAATTGCGCAAACAAAGTTGCGCGAGTTGGCGCTGATGAAGGTTCATTTAAATCAAGCAGGTTTGCGAGTACTCGGCCATAGCCGCTTGAATCAACAACGAATTTGGCTTGAATTTCCTGCACATCACCGGCCTCATTGACTACCTTAATGATAGGCTCTTCTAGATCCATGTTGGCATCGACTACTGAAGTGCCAAATTCGATAGGAGCACCCATTTTTTGCACTTCTTCAGCCAGTACATTGTCAAAGTCATCTCTTGGTACTTGCCATGTCCATGTCCAGCCATCGGTGTAATTTTTAGAGAAATCGAAAAACTCTTGGAAGTCATCTTGTTTAAAATTAGCACCGATTTTCTTTTGGTAATTGCGTGCGACTAACGCATCCATAAATCCAGCATCTTCTAGATGCTGCATACTTTGAGGTAGAAGACTTTCACCGATGACATAGCGTGGAAAGTGGCTACGTTCAACGATCTTCACGGTTAATCCTGCTTGAATTAGCTTTGCAGCGGTCATTGTCCCAGCAGGTCCAGCGCCGATAATAAGTACATCTACATTTTCCTTAGCCATTTTGTAATTCCTTAATCATATATTGTGAGAAAATGTGGCAATTAATTAATCCTAGAGTGAAGAGGGGAGCTCCCTTTAATGCCTCACTCTAGAAATCTAATTTAACATTATATTAACGAATAAAATGTTAAAGAGTGTTCATAATTTCTGACATTTTTATTAAGTCGTCCGGTGTTTTTACCCAACTGTTGTGCGACCCTTTCATGGTGAACACTTGAACCTGGCTGGGTTGCATTACTTCTTCTATAAGGTTTTGATTCTTATCAAGGTATCGGTTGATTATATGACTGGAAAGTTGCAACTCTAAGCAATCTGACTGAGCCACTTCAACCGCACAACCTGCACTAAATAGCGTCACCTTTGCGGTGCTAGAAAATGCCGGATCATTTTGGTAGTGATAATTAATTCTATCGGGCTCAAGATGACTGAATTCTGGGTGTAGAGCTAAAACTTCATCATGCATCGCGGCATAGTCAAAACAAGGGTCGACGAACACCAAGTGTTCGATTGTGTCCCCCTCATTTTGCAGCAGTTTGGCAACCTCAAGTGCCAGCGTTGCGCCAAAACTCCAACCAAAAATCCGATAAGGGCCACTAGGTTTTAGCTTTTTAAGATGAATAGCATACTGCAACGCTAATGTTTGGAACTGGTAATAGTCATAGGCGAGCGAGCCCTTTGGTTTTTCCTGTGCGGCATAGATGTTATTGAAGCAATAACAAGGCGCGGAAATCTTGGGAGCAATGGATTGCAAGTAACTCTCAGCACCACCGCCACCCGGAGGGAAGAAAAACCATTCAATAGGAGCATCGGCTTCATTCACCAATACGCCGATCTCAATATCGCTCAGAGTTTTTATGCCTTGGGGATTTGCGGCTGTAATCGAATGTGAAACGACGGCTCGAAGGGCAGCATCGAACTGCTCTATGAATGCGGTGGTTTGTGTCTCATCTAACTGACTTGCAATGCTCACTTGCAGTTTCATTTGACGCACTTCGGCATTAACGATGAGTGCCATTTCATCCTGATTATCCTTGCTGCTGGCATCGCCTGAGTGTGCATTTAGCATTCGTATGCCCTGATCTTGTGCATCACTATTGCTATCAAGTTGTCCCAAGTAATTAAAACTAACTTTAGGTAATTGGCTGAAGGAAAATTCCCCACGTCTGACCAACTCGCTGAAGCCTAGCCCTTTATCTGGAATGGCACGAAGCGTTTCTTTGCTTTGAATAATCAGCGTCGATAAATCCGTGTCATTTTTCAGAGCAACCGGAAACATACTAGTAAACCAGCCTAGTGTTCTTGAGGTATCAATATGGTCACTCAGATGTTCTCGGCCATGGCCTTCTAACGTGAGATGGCAATAGTTTGTAGCAAAGGTATTGCACCAAGCCCGAGTAAACGCACTCATTAAGAGATCATTGATTTCTGTGTTAAACCCAGCAGGAGCAAGGCGTAGCAATTGCTCAGTAAGCTGAGTATCAAATTGATGCGTAAGACGCTGTTGTGATTTACCGTAAGGTACGTTTTGCTGTGTGCTTAACACATTTTGCCAATACGGTATTTGTTGTTCAAAAGGATGCAGGGCCACAACATCTGACCATTGGCGATAACTGCTGGTTTTGTCGCTTAAGGTGTCGCCTTGTAGCAAGCGGCTTAAGTCTTCGACCAAAATACGCCACGAAACACCATCAATAACAAGGTGATGAACGATAAGTACAAGCCTAGTTAGCGGCGTATCATCGCTGAGTAAAACCGGTTGCCACAAAGCACCTGAACCGAGTTCAAAACGGGCGTGTATTTTACTCAACGCCAGTCCGGTTTGCTGCTCGTCAAGCCCTGAGGTGTCCAAATGGATAAGCTTTGGTGTTGGACACGCTGCAACACTTTGGTATTGGGATTGCCAAGTCTCGGTTTTGCTAAATTGAGCGCGCAACATGTCATGTTGTTGATGTAGCTGCGCGAGTGCACGCTCTAAAGTATCTAGCGCGGTATTGCGCGGAAGAGCAAGCATGACCGACTGATTAAAATGTGCTTTATGACGGTAATGGGAGTTGAGGAACCATTGCTGGATAGGTAATAACTTGATTTCTCCGCTGAGCTCACCTTGTTCAGCCTCGATTTCTACCTGTTCATTATTTGCCAAAAATGCACAAAGCGCTTCTAGGGTTGGATACGTAAATATGTCTTTGGTCGACAGCGAATAGCCAGCACGTTTGAGAGCCGACATGAGCTGAATGCTCATAATTGAGTCACCACCAATATGGAAGAAGTTATCTTCCAAGCCAACCTGCTTAATCCCCAATACAGCACACCAGATTTTAGCGATATGCTTTTGCTGTTCTGTGTTTGGAGCATGGTGAGTCTCAGTTTGGCTAAAATCGGGCTGGGGCAGTGCTCGGGCATCAATCTTGCCATTAACCGTAACGGGTAGGGTGTCTAATGTGACGTAAGCACTTGGCAGCATATAACTCGGTAGCATTTGAGAGAGTGTTTGCTTGAGCTTTGCCTCATCTAGTGACTCAGTATTTGCCATGACCAAATAGGCCACGATACGTTTAACCCCATCTTGTTCACTCACGTTTACAAACGCAGTATGAATTTGCGGTTGTTGCTTAATCGCAGTTTCAATCTCGCCAAGTTCGATGCGGTAACCACGAATTTTCACCTGAAAATCATTACGACCAACATACTCTAATAAACCATCTTCACGCCATTTAACCAAATCTCCCGTTTTATACATTTTGTTCCAACCGCTTGCGAGATATCTATCCGATGCGAACGGGTTAACTAAGAATGCTTGTTCGGTTAAATCTGAACGGTGTAAATAGCGTCTTGCCATACCCGCGCCGCCAATATAAAGCTCTCCTGCCACGCCCGGTGGAAGTATTTTGCCAGCAGGTGACAACACGTAAGCAGATTTATTGGCAATAGCGCGGCCAATAGGTGCTCCGTGATTTACAGAGTTGAGTAAGCAGCAAGTCGCATAAACGGTGGTCTCTGTTGGGCCATAGGCGTGATAAAGCATCAGCTCTGGCGCTTGATGCTTTACTTGCTCAACCATAGCTAAGTCGACCGCCTCTCCACCAAAATTAATCTGTTTAAGTCCGGCGTGTAAGAAGAAGTCTTCGCTAGCTAAACGATTAAATAGCGCAGTGGTTACAAAACACGTATCAATCTGCTGTGCTTGGCAGTACTCAATCAGTCGTTCTGGATCAAGTTGAGTCTGTTTATCTATCAGGTGTAGCGCTGCGCCGTTACTGAGTGTGACAAAACAGTCAAAAATAAACGCGTCGAAGCTAATGCTCGATAAGCTAAGGACCTTGCTCAGTTGTGTGCGGTCGATAAAATGGTCGTCCGTGGCATAGTTTAATAGTGCCTCATGATTGATTTCTACGCCTTTAGGGTTACCTGTGGTGCCAGAGGTATAGATAATATAAGCCAAATCAGACGGGCTCACCGATACCGCTTGGTCTAAGCTTGTTTCCTTCATTGGTGTATCGCTGAGTACATGTGTCAGTGATGCAAGTGTTGTACTCGCAACTCTATCCATTAATCCCGATTGGGTGACCACGATTTTCGCACCACAGTCCTTGGCAATATATTCAATCCTTGAGTCAGGAAATTCCGGTGATACAGGAACATAACCACCGCCGGCTTTAAGAATAGCGAGGATCGCAACGATAGAATCCAACTGTTTTTCATGCAGCAATAACACTGGGAAATCACCTTGATACTCGTTGCCGTAAACCTCAGCCTTAATCACTAATAATTGCTGGGCAAGCAGGCAAGCCTGGCGGTTGAGTGCTTGATAGCTTAGTGCTTCACCTTGCCAGACCACAGCGGTTACATCCGGGAATACGGCGACTTTTTCACTAAATAAGTCGTTAAAGTTCTCGAAGCCGCATGACTCGCGCTCGGTTTCATTCCACTCATTGAGAATACGGGCCTTTTCCACTGTATTGGTAATTTCAATGTGTTGATGAGGCAAGTGAGTATTGTCAGCGACTTGCTTAAGGATCAGTTGCAGTTGAGATTGCAGTTGTGCGGCACGTGCTGGCGAAAGCAAGCTGGCGTCGTACATCAGCTCAAGTTGCAGCTCTCCTTGCTCTTTTGCTATCAATGCAAGTGGGAATTCAACTTGCTCTGGTGCAGCGTCAAACTGCCAGCGAGCTTGTTGTGCCTCTGCTTGTTCATTTTCGAGGCTTGGGTAGTTTTCGAAAACGACTAGGCTTTGGAATAGCCGATTACCGCCTTGTTGCAGTGACGCAAGTGACACATTCGCATGGCTATTTAAGTCCAAAATGGCAGTTTGGATCTTCTCGAGTTGTTGCGCGATGGTAGCATCTGTAGGCCAATCAAGATAAAGCGGTAGCGTATTGATGTAAGCACCAACACTTTGCTCTATGCCGTCAATTGGTAAGTCACGACCTGCGATAGTTGTACCTACTAAAGTAAATTCGTCGCGAGTATAGATTTGGATAAGCTTATGCCAGGCAAATTGTACCGCAGCATTGAGCGTGACAGAATGTTGCTGACACGCTTGCTGCAACTTACTTAACGCCTCGTTTGGTAGAGCAAAATGCAGCGTCTGCGGGTCATGATTATGACGGAGCGTTTCTAAATCTGTTGAGTGACTAAACAGGGTGTTAAGATCGTTTGCCTGTGATAAATCAGCGACATGATATTGCCAAAATGCTTTGGTGGCGGCCTGATTATCTCTTAGGTAAGCATGGGCATCTAAATAGGCGTTATCCACCTGTAAAACAGGTTCTCGACCTTGTAGTAATTGCGTATAGTTCTGGTGAACGGTCTGCATAACTAACGGGCCACTCCAACCATCACAAATGCTGTGATGCTCTGTTTTTATTAGGTGATAATGCGCTTCACCGCGTTTTACCAAATGCAGTGTAAATAACCCCGGTCTTGCAAAATTAAAGGGCTGATTTAGCACTTGGTTTGCAAGCTTTTCTATGTGTGCTTGTTGTTCTGCTTTTGAGTATTGACTGATATCAATCACGCTAAAGTTATCTTCATCAACACAGGTGTGATCCACGATAAGTTGCAGCATGGTTTCTTCAACATCAAAAGCACAGCGCAGCGCTGGATATTGCAGCGAGGTTAGTTGCCACGCACGACAGTAAAGCGCAGTGTCAATTTTATCGAAATACTGCATCTGTGACTGCACGCGATAGGCGGTATCTTCTGGACTATTAAGCTGGTGGAAGATAAAACCTTGCTGCAAGTTTGTTGCGGGATAAACCGCGGCTAGGTCGTAACGTGTGCGCAGTGCATCTAAGTGGGCGAAGCTGACGCCTGTCAGGTTATAGTCGCTCGGCGTTTGTTTGGCGCCAAGCGCTTTGGTATACAATGCTGTGTCGAGCACGGCTTGTAGACTGGCAGTGAACTGACTTTGGAATAGGGCAAATTCGGTTTCAGACAACGCCGTGGTGCAATTTAAGACAAGCTGACCATGAATAATTGCCGCGTTGATATCAAGAACGTAATGACCGTTATTTTCGCTTGCGACTGGTTGACCTGTAATGGCTTCAGTTAAGTAGAAGTCACCACTGGGTTGCTGCGTTTTTGTGCCACCGATTTGGCCTAAATAGTTGAATGCAACGGTTGGTAAAGTCCCCGCCACTTGTTTGGAAAAATAGAATTGACCAAAACCAACGCCATTGTCTGGCAATTTACGCAGCTGCTCTTTTGCATTTACAATAGCGCTTTCGAGACTAGAACCCGCATGGAGTGCTAGTGGATATAATGACGTAAACCAGCCTACGGTGCGTGAATGATCTATATCTTCGGCGATGTGTTCACGACCGTGCCCTTCAAGCGCAATAACCTGATCATTACTACCAGTGATATGAGCAAGAGTTAGGGACAGTGCAGCGACGACAAGGTCTCGAGGCTCTGTGTGATAGCCTTGATTAGCGTCAAACAGCAGCGTTTGTGTAAATGCAGAGTCAAGTTTAATCACTTGGTTTGTCGGTGTGTTCTTCGCTGTTAAGTGTGTTTGGCAAGTGTCAAGTACTTCCTGCCAATAGTTAATTTGTTCGGCTTGAACATGTGAATATTGGGCTAAGGTCTCAACCCATTGACGATAGCTTGAGGTTTTTTGCGCCAATTTTTTGCCTTGATAAAGGCTATTTAAGTCCTCAATTAGGATCCGCCAAGAGACAAAGTCAATGATCAGGTGGTGGAAGGCCAGTACCAATACATCTTGGCTTTGGCGTTTGACACGAATTGGCTGCCATAAAGGGCCTGAATTTAACGCAAACTGTGACTGCAAGCGGGTTAATTGCTTGGCAAGCTCGTCGTCACTGAGTGTGTCTGCATCAAGTCTAACTAAAGGTGCCATGGTGCTATTTTGTTGGTACTGCTGGGTAATATGCGCCGTCTTTTGATTGAACACAAGGCGTAGCACATCGTGTTGCTCAGCAAGCTCGGACAATAGCGCAACTAATCGCTCATCACTGATTGTACTTGGCATCACAGTAGCGAAAGTTTGGGCAAAGTGTGCGGGGTTAGCAAACTGATTTGCGAAGAACCACTGCTGGATAGGCAGTAGATCAAACTCGCCTTCAAGCTGGCCTTGTTCGGTTTTTATCGTAACCTTCTTGTCGCCATTCGCACTGATAAGCTTTGCCAGCCGCGCGGGAGTTGGAGCGGCAAATATCTCTTTAACTTGTACCGTTAACCCAGCTTCTCTTAAGCGTGAAACCAGCTGAATACTGACAATTGAATCGCCGCCAATTTGGAAGAAATTATCTTCAATACCCACTTGCTCAAGGTCAAGTACCTGTTGCCAAATCTCACAAAGCTGGGTCTCTAAGTCATTACGCGGTGCCACATAGAGGTTGTCGGCTTGAAGCTCTGGCGCGGGGAGTGCTTTGCGGTCAAGCTTACCGTTACCAGTGAGTGGAATCTGTTCGATTAGGGTAAAGTGGCTGGGCACCA
>NZ_JANHZS010000017.1:0-101533 GCF_041414765.1 Pseudoalteromonas sp. DY56-GL79
TCCTTATTTGGTAAAAGTGTTTTGCAATATCTTTATACCGTACTCTCCCGTTAAGGGGGAGGAGTCCATACATCTCCTACAACACGGAGCAGGAGCAGGTTTACCCTGCGATCTTGAGTGCAGTTTTTGTTGTCAGAGCTCGCCGCGTAAAGCGTTTCCTACAACACAAAGTAGGAGCAGGTTCACCCTGCGATCTTGCGTATTGTTTTTTGTTGTCACAGCTCGCCGCGTAAAGCGTCTTCTACGGCACGGAGTAGGAGCAGGTTCACCCTGCGATCTTGTGTATTGTTTTTGTTGTCACAGCTCGCCGCGTAAAGCGTCTCCAACAACACTGAGTAGGAGCAGGTTCATCCTGCGATCTTGCTCTATCTATGTTCCTCGATCATCAGGTGTATTAAATGACACGATATGCTTTTGCATCAAATGCATTTGAGTAAACAAAAAGGTTTCACCGTTAAAATCTGCCAAGTAACGGCTGTTACTGGGTACCTCTGCAAGGTGTTGATATATCCCTGCACTGAGATGATAAGACCATAGTTGGTTGTCGTTGTTTACGCCGTACAATATACCGTCTTTATAAACGGCAAATGGCTGCGCTAACTGAGCGCGTAACGCATGTATCTCAGTCGGTACAGGAGCTGTGTTTGTGTTAACAAGCCAAAAACGCTGACTCATATCTTGATAAAGAAAATGCTCACTATCTACTTGCACGGCCCAAACTACATTTTCAGAAACAATGAGCGAGGCTTCTTTGGTATCTTTATTAATAATGTAAAGTCCAGCATTTCCATTCTCCCTTGCTGTGACCAATAACGTCGTTGGCGTTAGCCACTGCAGGACAGAATCAATGGCAAGCGAATTAGCAATGAGGGTTTTATCACCATTTAAAGACCACAACGTGAGTCCTTTTTGCGTTGTGCCTGCTATCGCATTACCCGTAGGAGACCACACAATTCGTTTGCTGATATTGTCATGCTGTGAATCGGTGAGCTGTGAAACACCTTGATCATTGTAAAGCCATATTTGCCTTGAACCAGTACGTGTAGATGTAAAAGCAATATGATCACCATGAGGTTGAAACTGTGGGTTGTCCTCCTTCATTGTTGTTCTGGCTATCTTTGCTGCCGAAGCGGTTTGGTGATTTCGTATTTGAGCAAGACTTAAGGTAAAAATATCGGTATCGGCATTTATCTGTGTCGCTAAAATCTGTTTTCCATCAGCTGAAAAAGAAGCCTCTCTTAGATTCTTTCTGCCCCCAGTATCAAGAGCAATCATTCTCCCGTTGGTTTGCAGTTTATAAAGTCCGTTGGTCGTCGATGCGAGCAAATACTCGCCGCTAGGGTGGTAACTGACTTCAATTGGCTGCAATGGTGACAATTCGTGCGGTAGTACTATCTTTGCCGTGATCGTTGGCGTCTTATCGGGATTGTAAATATTCAGGTGATGAGAGTTGTGCTCATCAATGCTTACCATGGCGAAAACATTTTGATTTGCAAGGTAGTCAAGAGTGTAGTTTTCAAAGTTTGGCAAATACTCGGTAGTGCGGCTTTTTCTTGTTTTTAAATCAAAAAGGTAGGGCACTGCTTGTTTAGGACGCAAATGAGATAAGTAACTTATCTCGCCATTTTTCATCCAATTTGCACGCCACATGGGCTTTTCTTGGCAAGCGATAACGGCATGTGGATTTTGTGGTGAGTTGATTGCGGTATCGACATCTAGTGTGTTTAAAGACCAGCAAAAGGGAGACGTCTCTTGAGCCTTGCAATGACTCCGTTCGGTAAAAGTTAGTTGCTTTGCGTCGTGTGACCAACTTGGCTTTCCGTACACGCCTTGGCGAGCGGTTAAGCGAGAGGTGTTGTGCGAGGCTAGATTTTTTACCCAAAGCTGACTATGGCAATTATCGCTAAAGCGCTGAAAAACAATCCATTGGCCATCAGGTGAGTAGCTGGCATTTGCATCCCATGCGTCACTTGTGGTCATTAGAGTAAAAGTAGGTTGAATAGGTACTCTGGGGTTGGTCTCTGGTTGAATTATAACCGTAAAGAGATAAGCCGTGATAACTATGGCTAGGGCCGCTACACCAAGTTTTGCAGCGCGTGGGCGAGATTTTTGAGTCGCTTTATGCGCGCTCGGCTTATCGTTTATCGACGTAACGGGTGCCTCTAAACTATAGCCTTTTTTACTGTGCGTTTTTATAAACTCTAACTCACTATCAGCATATTTGAATACTTGGCGAATTTGGAAAATGCAGCGCTGCAATGTATTGGGAGAAACAACTCTGTCGTGCCAAACGGTGTTAAGTAGTTGCTCAAAGCTCACCACTTCTCCTGGTTGTTTTGCCAATTCACAAAGCACCGCTATTGCTTTAGGGGGGAGCGCATAAGTCTGTTGGTCGATAACAATATGATTGCGATTTACATCTACAAGGTGATCTGCAATCAAAAACTGCTTTAATTCCATTTTAAAATTCTTTTTTCAGCGAATTATCAGCGAAAAATCAGCAAACTTTGCTGTTTTATCGCCCTGTTTTTTCCTAATGTAACACACTGATAAAAATAAACTAAAAAGGAAAGTCATGCGTTTTATTATTTTGCTAGTGTTAATGCTACTTGCTGCATTGAGCAAGGTGTATGGGCAAACATTAGAACAACAAGCCATCACGATTGGGTCTAAAATAACCTTTGCATCTAAGATATTAAGTGAGAATAGGGAGGTCATGGTTTATACGCCAAATGATTATGACCCTAAGAAACAATATCAAGTGTTGTACTTACTCGATGCTGAATTCTTTTTTACCCAAACCGTGGGTATTGTGGAGTCTTTGGTTAGCACTGGAAAAATACCTGCTACCATCGTTGTTGGGTTGAAAACCACGGTGAGAACTAGAGACTACTTACCGCCAATTAACGGTGAGCCCCAAAGTGATAGACAGCGTTGGATTAAAGAGAAGTTTCCTCAATTTGGCAAGACAGCCGAATTTACAGCCTTCTTAACTCGGGAGTTATTTCCTTTCATTGAGTCGCAATATTCACTCAAACCTAATCGTACGTTAGTAGGGTATTCCAATGGTGGGATCTACGGACTACACACCTTTTTAAATAAGCCAGAGATATTTACCAATTATCTGCTCGTTAGTCCGCCAGGTTGGTGGGGTGAGGAAGAGCTGGATCAGCAGTTTAAAGTACTTAGCAACTCAACGCATGATTTACGTCGCAATCTGTATATTAGTATCGCAGGGGAAGGTGGCGACTTTTACACCAACGGTATGCGAGTTGCGTCAAACCTGAAAGCACTCAGATCAAAAGAGGTAAATTGGCAATTTAGCCTTAAAGAATTGGAAACGCATCAAACTACGTTTTATCCAAGTCTCTATGAAGGATTAACGAAACTTTTTGACGATTTCTACTTTGAGCTCAATGAAGAAGCCGGAAAATATGCGCATATCTCTGATATTGAAGATTATTATCTAAAGCTTTCTAAGCGCTATGAGTTTGATGTGTTAGTGCCAGAGTCTATATACAGAGCACTTGCTGACGCGCAAACCAGCCATAAACGCCTAGACGCTGCGCTCGCGACTTTAAATGCATTTGTCACGCGTTATCCCGACTCGTCTTATGCCCATGCCAGCCTAGGCCATGGATATTTAGAGAACAAAGCGTATAACAAGGCGCTGAAAAGCTTTAATCACGCCTTGCAACTTGCGAAAGCACAGCAAGTCGACGATCCGTCAGTATATGATTATTTCGAAAGCATGATAGCTCAAGCAAAAAGCAAAATCGTGCAGTAAGCTATACAGATCGCCGCGTAAAGCGGCTCCTACAACACGGAGTAGGAGCAGGTTCACCCTGCGATCTTGTGTGCTGTTTTTGTTGTTACTGCTCGCTGCGTAAAGCATCTCCTACAACACAAAGTAGGAGCAGGTTTACCCTGCGAGGTTGTGCTATGTTCTGTTTTTGTTGTTACAGATCGCCGCGTAAAGTGTCTCCTACAACACGGAGTAGGAGCAGATTTACCCTGCGATCTTTTATGCTTTTACTACCTATCTGTCGAGCTTGCTCAATAAATGCTGCTTAACGGTGGGCCATTCTGAGGCGATAATCGAATACACAACGGTGTCTCTTAGCTCGCCGTTTCTACCGAACTGGTGGCTGCGCAAGATACCATCGAGCTTGGCGCCAAGTCGCTCAATGGCATTGCGAGAGGCATGATTAAAAAAGTGGGTTCTAAACTCTACGGCAATGGCGTCAAAATCTTCAAAAAGTTGCTGTAACAGCAAAAACTTACACTCCGTGTTAACCGCTGTTCGACGCACTTTATCGCTGTACCAAGTATAGCCTAGCATGGCACGGCGATTGGCTATATCTGCATTGTAATAGCGGGTGGTTCCCACGATTTCGTTACTGCTATTTAGCCTTACCGCATACGCAAGGTTGCCTTCAGATGCTTGGCTTATCGCAGTGTTAACATAGCGCTCCATATCGTCTGGGGTGGGGACATTGGCATACCAAAGCTTCCATGCTTCACCATCTTTTACTGCCTGTTGCAGGGCATTAATATGGGTTGTTGATAATGGTTCAAGGGTAACATGGTGTCCTATCAGTGGTTTATCAGTTGGCCACATGCGTTACTACTTCCTTATTTTGAGTATTTTGATGGTATCTTGTTTTGCAAGAGATACGGCTAAATGATTTGCGTCAGTCACAAAAGCCAAGGCCGATATATTGGCTAAGGGATTGGTCAAATCATCAAAAGTTGCGATATGTGTGAGCTTGCCCGTTGCGGTAACGCTAAACTCTGCAATACCAGAGCTACTCTCAGAGGCTGCGAACAACCTTTTGCCATCAGCAGCAAGTAACAAGGTGGAGACACCGTTAAGTGGCTTGCCAACTTGGTTTGCATCAATGGTCTGAAGCAAATGATATTGGCCGTTTTGTTGACGCTCAAAGGCTAAAATGCTGTTACTGCCCGCCGCTGCAACATAAAAAACAGTGAAATCTGAGCTTGCAACCAAGGCTTGTGGTTTACTGAGTGCGAGCAGGTTAGTGTCGTTTTTAACGATGCGCTGCTTAACAGTATAAGTACCTTGTTCCTGTTGCCACAGCGTAATGACATCGCCTTCATAACCTGCGACGATAAGCGCGTTAGCCTCTTTATTTACTAGCACATCCACAGGCCCACCCATATCAGTTTGCTCAGCGCTATCAATTGGGCCGAGCCACGTCACGCTGTTTGTAGGAGTGATCCTAAAAGCAGTGACGGTATTGCTTTTATAACTTGGGATAAATACATAGCGCTTGTCGCCACTTAAACTAATTTTCCAAGGTGCAAACAAGCTAAGGGTGTCATGAGTAGAGGCATTTTTGGTTGGATCAAACACCAATTTGTAAGACACTTCGTCAGAAAAGGTTTGCACAAGGTTAAACTTACCCGTTTTATCTTTTGCAAACACATTTAATGCACCATCGTAAAAGCTAGTGTTAAGAATGAGATTGCTATTGACGAATACCGCATCGGATGCGCCAGTAAGTAAAAGCGGATGCGCATCGCTCGATTGAAAGAGTTGATCTTGGACTAGCTGCTTATTTGCATCAAGCGCAAATGTAACCACTGCGTTATCGTCGCCACTTACTGCAACGGCCTGCGTACCTTGGTGATTAAAACGCAGCTGCCTTGGATTATCTAAGCCGCTAAAACCAGCTGTGTTATTTTGGATGATTTGAACAACGTCGAACGTTTGGCTTTGTGCGCAAAATGAAATTGACCCAAGTGCGATAAGCATAAGTGCGCTTATAGTAGGTTTATACATCTTTACTACCTATTTTTATTATTGTAAATCTTACTTGAGCTCCAAAAACTCTCTCATTTCGTCCAAGCGGTTCATGCCGTCTTCAAATCCAAGCTCAATGAGTTTTTGTGTATAAGTACGCTCAAACAGCAGGTAACTCGTTAAACTCGACGGCGAATGCTTTTTAACCCCCATGGTTCTGAGCAACAGCTTTATTGCCAACGGCATATCTTCGTAATAATGATCTGCGACTTCATTAAAGTTAACTGTGGGGTTGATGAGCATATGGTCTACTCGTCTGAGCTCTTTGTGCTTTTCTCTGGCCGGTAGCAAACTTACCGTACGGTTGACGCGGTCGAGCCGTTCGATGTCTGAATTTAAGGTATCGCTAAACACACTGTCTAGCAGGTGACCGGCGACCACAGACATTCCTGGAAAATGCGGTTCATAACCGAGCGGCTGTGGTAGTTTAGGCTGCTCAACACCGATCACAAAGATTTTATCCGCACCTAAGTGAATGGCAGGGCTAAGCGGGGAGAGCTGGTGGATAGAGCCATCACCATAGTAATGATGCTTAACGCGCACGCTTGGAAACACCATTGGTATAGCCGAACTTGCCATGAGTAAGTCGAGCGAAATCGTGCCCGGAACGCCTTCGCGCTTTGAGCGCTGCCAAGGTTCAGCATTGTTCGCCTGATAAAACGCCACAGATTTACCAGTAGAATAGCTTGAAACCGTAATAGCTATGGCATCAAGATAATGGCGGTGTAGATTGTGATCGATGCGATTTAAATCAAGCACATTGGCCAGCAGCTTTCGAAGCGGCGAGTTATTTAACAAGCTGGCTGGTGGCTGATTAAGGTATTGCGCTTGAAAGCTGCGCATCATATTGGCAAATAAATGGCCGTATGCACCCGTAAACGAGCTTTTGTACACCATGTCGGTGCTAAAGTTCTTCCAAATATATTCAACTTTTTTCACCGCAAGGTGAAAGCAAGATGCGTAACAGGCAATCCCCGCCGAGTTAATTGCGCCGGCAGAGGTGCCAGTAATGATTTCAAAAGGGAGGGGAGAAGTACGAGGCATACTCTGCGCAAGCGCCTTTAATACCCCGACTTGATAAGCGGCCCTTGCACCACCTCCAGTCAGTAGTAAGGCAATTTTTTTATCACTCGTTCTGTGCTTTCTCAAAAGAGGCCATCCTGCTGTTAAATTTTATTAATTTAAATTTGGTCTTTTTATGCGTTATTTATCTTTATTGATGTTGCAATGCTTTAGGTGCAAAGAGTTGATAACTCCAGTAAATGCGTTATTTTTAGTAGTAAAGTGCCACTTTGTCCTTAAGCCGCTTTTAGGTTGTATTATTTATTCTAGTTGAACCTAGCTAAAACCCAAGTTGTCTGAGTGCACATACCCGCGCAACATATTAGGCTATTATTTTGAAATTTAAGCACTAAAGCGCTATGGTGGCACAAACAAATTTTAACAAACTAGCGGTTTAATTTAGTCGCTAATTGACACGATTTTGTATTTAATAAAGTGGTAATTTAGCTTAACTTCAATGTACTGAACTTAAGTTCTGTGCTCAAGTATTTTTATTAAGATCAAATGTTTGAACAAGGTGTAGCCAGAGTTTGCACCACAACGCATTTTTTTAGGGTTTCAGCGCGCATTAAGTTATTAGTCAAGTATTTGGTGATAGTTTTACATTAACGCGTATCAACAATGACGAAGAGGGAGTCCCCATGTCAGAGAATCATCAAGAAGGTAATAAAAGACCTTCTAACAGCCAGTTGTTATTTGCCGCGGTAGTTGTACTAGCGTTGATTATTGTGGCTGTGTTTGTGCTAGCACAAAAAGACACCCCATCGACGGAAAACCAAAAGGTAAAACAAGATATTGTTGTGCCTGAACAAACCGAAACGCCACTGGTCAATACCGCAAGAGAAACACCACCTGAGCAAGTGGTTGAACCTGAAGTAACCTTGCCACCGCAACGAGAGCAAATCGAGCCAGAGCAAGTAGAACCGGTTGAACCTGAAGTAACACTACCGCCGCTTTCACAAAGTGATACAGAAATTAAAGAAGCGGTATCGAATTATCTCTCTAATCAAGCGGTAAAATTACTGGCAGATGACGACGTGATCCGCCGCACGGTAGTTTATGTAGATAACCTAGCAAAGGGTAAAGTGGCAGAAAACCATGCACCAGTGGTGAAGCCGCAAGATGGCTTTAGCGTAATTGATGACGACATTATTATTACCGACCCTAACAGTTACGAGCGTTACACACCTTATGTCGCCATGTTCGACACCATGAGCACCGCACAAGTGGTTAGACTATATGACCAATACAAACCATTATTTGAAGAAGCTTACGAAGAAATAGGCTATGAAGGAGATGCATTCAACGGCACGTTAACGGATGCAATAGACGAGTTGTTGGCAACACCCATTCCAGACACCGCACTGCCTCTGGTAAAAGACTCAGTTACCTATAAATATGCTTATGCAGAATGGGAGCAACTTTCTCCGGCGCAAAAACAGTTTTTAAGAATGGGCCCTGAAAACATGAAGAAAGTGAAAAAGCGCCTAGAAGAAATCAAAATTGCGTTGAACAAATAAGCACATAGCCTCATAAAATCCACAAAAGCTTGGCAAACTGTTTAAACATCACTCAGTTAGCCAAGCTTTTTGACTTTTCCCTTGCATCCCCCTGCAATCTTCGAGATAATTCTTCCCGCGCCAAACAAGGCCCTCAATGGTAGTCTTATTGGTCCTCTCGCAACAATAGTACGTGAATCTGGTCAGGTCGGGAACGAAGCAGCCACAGCGTATGACTTGTGTGCCGGGATGTGGCTGGTAAGACTGCCACCCAAACCTCCATATTTGTTGTTTGAAGTGTAAGTCTTATTAATAGCACTTAAAACTATACTAAAACATACTAATTCCCTTATAGATCCAATTAAAAACTAGATCTCAGTTCATTAGATCAATAGTACTTCTTATACTAATCTACTAAAACTCCTCAGCACTAATTGGTTTAGTTACGTGTTAGTCAAAGTTCTTGCGCAAGTTAAAACAGATAATTCAGGCTTATTGATTGAAGTACCTGTGTTGCTTAGCGAATTTGGTGTATTCGATCCCTTACTTGATTACGTTATAAGCCAGTCGCACATTAAAAGTTTGCCATGGATGAATCGCATTACGTTTGCTTGCCAACTGTTACTCGAGTACATGGAAGCCAACACAGGGTTATTTTCAGACTCTAGTAAATTATTTCAATCATTTGTAATGCGTTTATCGTTGGGTACCATTAGCCCAGAAGGGAATGATCCATCGGGTTTATATTGGCTACCTCGCTCTACTGCAAACGTAAATCAACTTTTATCTGCGCTAAATGGCCTAACTGATTGGCTAGCCAATAACAGAAATACAACCAGCTTAAACCCATTTGAACAAGCCAACTCTCATCAAGAACGCCTTAACTATGCTGCATGGTACAAACGCAATCAGTACAACTTTTTAGGCCATATCAAAAGTAACCCTTTACCCAATGTACTTAAAACCGTGCGTAAGGTACGCGGTAAAAAGGATGTGCTAAAGGTTGATGGTGATGCCATTTCATTTCCAGAAAAGCTCTTTAAACCCTTTTTTATTCAAGGCTTGGGCAAAGCCAGAGATAAGCGCGTGGCACTGCGTGATCAGCTTATTGTGCTGCTGATGCATGGCACCGGTGTACGGGAAAGTGATGCTTTGCACCTTTGGGTAGATGATGTGTTTTACGACCCAGAAAACCCAAGCGGTGTAATAGTACGCTTATATCATCCTGAAGATGGCAGAGCACCAAATAATTGGACTGGCCGCAAACGACAAAAAACACGCGCAGCGTATTTGTCTGAGAACTTTAACTTAATTCCTCGTAACCGCATGACGGGTACCGCCCGAATTGGATGGAAAACCAAAGTGGTTGATGATGACGAAAACTACATTCAACTGCACTGGTTTCCTGCCTTTTACGGTGAGCTATTTGCCAAGTTGTGGCAGCAATACTTACTTTACCTATTACCGTTGCCAAGAATGCACCCTTACGCATTTGTGTCTTTTTCACAAGCGCATGAAGGTCAATCACTCACCCTAAACGCGTTTAACCAAAGTTATAAAGCGGCCATGGCCCGTATCAACCTTGTCGTGTCAAAACCCGAAGGGCGAACTCCACATGCTCATCGTCATGCTTATGGTAGACGTATGTCGAGCGCTGGCATTGATCCTCGACTGATCAAAAAGGCACTCCACCATGCTTCGTTGTTATCACAAGCCGTTTATACCCAACCCAGTATTAGAGATGTGACGTTGGCATGTGAAAGAGCATCAAAAAACCTTGATGGCCAACACTATGCCGAGTTTAAAGAAGACGTCAGCGTGAGCTGGCAAAACGTGATGGAATCGGGTTTTGAAGATATTGACCCAGATGGGCTATTTAGCGGTAAGTACCCTAAATTAAGGAGATATAAACCATGAAAACACAGGATTATGAGTTCAATTGGTTTATCAAGAAAAACGGCTCAGGCTGGGAAACATGGCGGGAGTTAGCCTCTGCTTGGCTTGAACAAAAGCAATACGGGATTGACCATTCACGCGCAGCTATTTCACGCTTTTTAGATGAATACTTGGTACCACGATTTATTACCGACCCCATTGAGCTATTTACACTGGCAGATCAAGATTACAACAAATTCCTTATGCCGTTTGAGCTGAATGAAGGCTACCGTGTTAGGCAAAACAACGATGTATGCCGCTTTATTGATTGGATAATTGATACCTACTACTCAGAACCAGATGACAATGGCGATCCTGTGCCGCTATTTCAAAACCCCTTTGATAAAGAGCAAAACCCTGTAAGACGACAGGAGACAGTCTACAACGCTTTACCCTACGCCTATATTAAGCAACTGCGCAGCATATTATGCCCCGCGCCTCGGGGTCACTTTAAGCAATGGCAGTGGGCCATCGACTACAGTGAGATCTTCTTCACCAATGCTCGTTTTTTAAAAGACTGGATTTTGGTTGATGAGTCGGTGATAGACAAAGCAGACCCCGATTGTGTTTGGCAAAAACACACGCTAGATAAACAGCGGCAAATAAGAATAGATGGTGCACTTAGAACCTTAGAAAAGGGTGACAGCATTTACTTAATTTGGTCACCTGTTCGTGCCATGGCTTTATACCTTAAATTGCAGCTACCTTTGCGAACTTTTCAAGTGCGAATGTTGGACTCGGGCGAGGCTGATACATGGCGTTACAGCAATGGCGAGTGGCAAATGAATGAGCAACATCATTTTGCTGAAGGCAGCGATAAGCGCCCATGGCAAAAAGGGGTATTCCACCGCATTATTACGCCAGATATTGGTGATGTGATGACGGGTATGTACATAAACACCAATAAAACCGCAGATAGAAACAAAGATGAAATAACTCGGGGATACGTGATCCCATGGCAACACGAAGAGGTGTTGTATTGGTTAGAAAAGCTCAGAAACTGGCAAGAAAAGTACAATCCAATCAACAAGCCAACTTCTATTTATGACTTAGATTACAAACACTTTGGCAGCACGAAGACCAAAATTCAGCGCAGTGAAATTGGTGATATTTGCTTTTTGTTTCGCAATGCCGCTGCGTATCGTAAGCGCGAACGGCGCATGCCAATTACAGATGGTTATGTTAACGCGCTATGGGTGGCTTTGCTTGCCCAACTCGAGCAAGATGTGGCGAAAAAAGAGCATACTTTAAGAGATGGTGCCAAAGTGCATTTTGTTGACCCTAAAAATGCCAGAAGGCCGCTATTCCCGTTGCATGCATTACGCGTTTCTTTGATCACTTGCTACGCCATTGAGGGGGAAATACCCACACCGATATTATCAAAGCTGTTGGTTGGCCACAGTCGTTTGATCATGACTTTGCACTATACCAAGCTCACGCCTGTGATGATGGCCAAGAAAATGCGCGAGGCTGAAGGCAAAATAATCGACAAAGAAGATGATAGTTTACAGTCATTCCTAGCCAATAAATCCATTGAAGAAATCGGCTTGCAAGCCGCGTTTAAAGACATTGAATCGCTACAAACCGCATTGAGAGTGCGCAATCCTGCTGGGTGGCAAGAAAAGTCGATAGGCATTTGTTTAGCAGGAGGCAACACCTCGCCCTTGGTTGAACATGCCTCTATTGCTGGGTGCTGGAATGGCGGCGATAAACTAAAAAAAGCGAATCGAAACCAAGCCGATCTACACGCGCCAGTACCCCATGGCATTGAAAACTGTATTCGCTGCCGCTGGTTTATTACCAGCATTCGCTATATTCAATCGCTTACGGCTCACTTTAACAACCTAAGTTATCACGCCACAGAAGCGGCTAAAATTGCTGCGGAACTTGAGGGCGAGCAAGCTAGTTTGTTGGATGAAGAATATTTTTGCGAGGTAAACAGCACTCTATTTAGCAAGCGCGACCAACTAAGCAGCATAGACAGGCGTATTGAGCGACACAAAACCGAAGCCGATGAATACTGCAAAGACTTAGTAGCATGTTTTCAGGTGATCCGTAAGGTACTAAGCATTGAGCAAAACCGTGAAGAGCACGACCACAAAGACAAAGTAATTGCGCTTGGCTCGGCACAAGACATATCACCATTCTTTAGCTTTTTAGACACGAAATCTGAGTTTAGGCAGCTGATCCAAATCTGCGATGACGCAGAGGTATTTGCAGACTTAAAAGATGACTTAAAGAAAACCACGGCCATTAATCACAGATCAAACATGCTAAACACCATGCTGATACGCATGGGCTACCAACCAATCCTGATGCAGCTCGACGACGAAGCGCAGCTTAAGCTTGGTAATGTGATGGTCAATGCCATGCTAAATGCCACTAAAGAACCAGACAAAAGCAAAGCCATGACAATGCTTTCAACTTACCTTGATACTGAAGCTTACTTGAAAGACGCAGGCGTACTCGAGCAAGGTGTACAAGCGATTGAAAGTAACACAGGCATTAGCATCAGAACATTAGCAAGCATGGCAACAGCCACTTTAGGAGTGAAGAAAAATGGCTAATCCAGTTGACCCAACCCTAGTGCTGCAAGAGCTATGCGCAAGCGCCACCACAAGAACCGCCAATGCTTTAACGGTCTTGAATGCGGTACTTGAGCAACAAAGTAAAATAACGCCTCTCGACTTTTCCATGGCAACGATTGGGCGGTTGTCAAAAGAGCAAGGGGGTCCATCAACACAAACCATCCGTAATCGCACAGGAAAGCATTTTCAGCAATTAATTGAGGCTTGGGCAGCCTATGCAGGCGCGACGTGTAAAAAGCCACTCTCAGTGCGCCAAAAGCAGTTATTGAACAGCAACGACCAACATATTCTGGATGCCATCGACGACCCTGTGATTAGAGCCGTTGTAGGCTCACTGATTGCCGAACGGAACAAATACCGTGACCAACTCAATACGCTCAAAGCCAACTCAGACTTGTTTATTGACCGAACCAAAGGCGATAAAACCAACACCACACTTGAAAACAAACAACTGGTACCGCTGGAAGTTGAAGCCATTAAATACGCAATTTCTGATGCGTTTTTCAATAAACATGGCTGGGAAGTTATGCCAACTGGACAAGTCAAAGATGCTGAGGGAAACGAGATCTATAAGCGCGGGTATGTGAATGGGTTAAGGAAGTTGCTTTGAGGTGAGCGAATTCTAACTTGGCATTAGTTAACTAGTTTGTTAAAAATAAACCAATAAGAAAAACGAGCTATGCTGTAGTAGAAAAACGCGCGATTAGCTCGCTATAAAATGTTAGTTGCCTTAATAAAGTATGGAGTAATTCGTGAGTAGGGATTGGGAATCAGTATTTACAACTTGGTCGCAAGGGCCAAGTAAAACGGAGCAAGAGAGAGCTGAAAATGCTGAGAGGCAAATAAGGCAAGCAATTCAAGCGAGCGATAAGTTAAAAAATAGAAATATCAGAGTGTTTACTCAAGGCTCATACAGAAACAGGGTCAATGTAAGGCAGGATAGCGATGTAGATGTTGGAGTTCTCTGTTTTGATACCTATTTCCCCGAATACCCTGATGACAACGTTAAAATGGAGCTTGCAAAAAGTTTCGTTCCAGCCACTTATGAATATGCGACATTTAAAAGTGAGCTAGAAGAAGCCCTTGTAGCAAGATTTGGAAGAACTGCCGTTACACGCGGTAGTAAAGCATTTGATATAAAGGCAAACACTTATCGCGTAGAGTCAGACGTGGCTGCATTTTTCGAGCATCGTAGATACGTTACCGCAAATTATCATCATTCTGGGGTCGAAATGATACCGGATGATCTCGACCCGCCAAGAGTGAAAAATTGGCCAGAGCAACACTATCAAAATGGCGTTTCAAAAAATGACGCTACATCAAGAAGATACAAAAGGGTCGTTCGAATATTAAAGAAGTTATCTAACGAAATGTCGTCAAATGGAATCCAGTCGGCAAAAGATGCACCGAGCTTTCTCATAGAATGCTTAGTATTTAATGCGCCAAATTCATGTTTTGAGTATCAGTCTTTCAAGCCAATGGTAAGGCATGTGCTTGCAGAGCTTTTCAATAATACTTTGTCATATGAAAAATGCTCTGAGTGGGGTGAAGTAAATGAACTTAAATATCTTTTCAGAGGATCACAGCCATGGACGCGCGAGAGTGCTCACCAATTCATAAGTGACGCCTGGGACTACATAGGTTACGAATAATGCTAACTAGACTTCATATTTCATCATTTATTGGTCTCACGATTACGGTTTGGTTACTTGCTCTCTGGTTTCAAGGCATGCCTGTGCTCAGTGCGGACTTTGTAAAGCCATTTGGTACAGTTGTCGGCGTCATAACTCTATTTGTCACCTTGTTTAATAAATACATGTGGTCATGGAAAATATTTAAAGGCTGGTATGTGAAAAGGCCGGACTTAAGAGGTACGTGGAAAGTTGAGTTGAAGAGTAGCTGGGTAAATCCTGAAACGGGTGAAGAAATCGCGCCAATCTATGGGTATGCAGTAATTAGGCAATCTTTAACATTTCTTAGCCTGAGATTGATGACAAAGGAATCCAGATCTGTGTTAGTGGCTCATAGTATAGAGCAGCAAGAAGATGAAGATCTGTTTAAGCTCGTTGGTGTTTACCGAAATGAACCAAAAATAGAATTACAAGGTGTTAGAAGCGAAATTCATCATGGTTCTTTCGCTCTAGAAATACACGGTTCTCCAGTCGAAGAACTTGAAGGACATTATTGGACTGACAGGGCAACCAAAGGTGGTATGAAATTGGTTGAGCGTGTTGAAAAATTGTATAGTACATATGAGCAGGCAGAGCGTGAGATCGGCAATTAACAAGCGCATGTTGCGGGACTGGTTTTCCGCTTCGCTCCAAACCAGCACAAATGCGGGCGTTACTGAGTAAATACTATAACTCATTTTTGTCCAAAAACGAGTTTACTGGCTGTCTACTTCTCGCTCTTAACTGCCTGTCAGGTGGAGCCTTAACCAATCTACCAGAAATGTATTTTTAGATATGCTATTAGTTACTAGATTTGAGGTTATCTTCATTAAAGTCATAAACACCATCACTTTGCACAGGCACTAAAGATAATAGTTCCTAAAGCATAGCCAAAGCTGTTTGCTGCATCTATGTTAGGGAGCCTATATCGCCTCATATGCCCTCCTTTATCATGCGGACGAGGAGGAGCAATAGAATTTAAAATTTCAGATGATGCAGCCAATTGCGTTAAGACTAGTATATCGGGTTCTCTCTTACCTAGCTCAATCCGACCAACTCGTTTCGATGATCCAGCCCCTGACTGATCAAAGAATGATACCCTTGATGAGCGAAATTCAAATCTACAATGAGAGGGTATTTCACCATGAGCCCTAGCTATCGAGTCTATTAATGCAACTAGAAACTCAATTTCAGCCTCCTTAGGGCCATCTAATTCTTTTAATGCTGCTCGAAACTCTTTTATACTTTTGGCTTTTGTAACCTCGTTCGATATTCGTTTAGCTTTACTTGTTTTTGGTTGCTTATTTATCTTAACGCCAGGTACAACATATGCCTGACTGAATTTTGACCAGCTTGCTGAGTCATCAATTTTTCCCCTAAGAAAATCGATGACGCTTCTAAGTGAACATAAACTAACCTCTTTTACTTTAGCGTCCCAAATTGTTACAACAATATGGCGACCATCAATGCACAAAATCCAATCTGAGCCATTGGTGACCGCCCCTCGAACTCCTTTATGTAGATACTTATCTATCTGCTCTGGCGCAATTCTCCTGTTAGCACGCTTCGCTTCGACCATTACCTGCGGCTTTCTATTGTCTTCTAATAAAGCTATATCGACGGATTGATTGGTACCGTGAGAACTGGTCTGGTTGAACTCAAAGTATGGATCTAGGTTCATTGAAGTGTTCGCGAAATCTACTATGGGAATGATGAGACGATACATCGACCAGCGCTCTGATTTTTGTGGCTCGGAAAAATGTTGCTGGAGTGAGGAGGCTAGTGTATCCAAGTTTTCCAATTGGTAATCCTTTTGAATGAACGAAATGCAATATGCATTGTGAACATAATATCTCTAGTCGAACAGGCTGAACCTTACCGCTATTAGTCGTCATGTGAAGCTTAATTTCATTAGAATTTGTTAGTTTGTAGCATTTCGTCTTTAATTTTCTTACACAATGAATCCAGATCGCGGTATATGCTTTCATGGTGAACTCCCGCTCGATGAAGCTGCTTAAGTAATTTTTGAGTTTGACTAGGTTCAATTTCGATAAATCTAAGAATATCGTTGCTACCTTTAAATAACGTATCAAGTGGTAGTGAAGACTCGTCGTGAATGGTAAAAGCACTATGTTGAGAGTCCATTCTACCAACCGATGAGGTGGCCTCTATGGCCAGTGGACAAGTCCAACTAACCTCTTTAATAGTATTTTTGGGATCAAGAACGTATAAGGGATAAGGCAAATATTCATCTAATGGTTTGAACGGTACGCTATTTTCTGTAATTTTAGCAGATTGCAGATTTTCCCATACCTTTCCATTTCCCTTTGCAGTGTAAGGGGAATTCTCCATTTTGCTGAGGTTGTATACTCGTCGCTGCCCCATTTGAGATGGGCAATAAACTAAATCAGTACCGATAAAATACTCATTCATTAAATGGGGATCTAAGGCCCAAACACCTTTTTTTGAATTATTGGTTGAGCAAGTGTCTTGTGTAAGTGCGAAATACAGGGCGACTAGAGGAGAGCGAGACCAGTCTAATAACCGTGTAGGAAGTCCGTGATGTTGCATCAAAGCGTATACTTTCCATGGGTTTGATTCTGGTTCGACATACTTACCATAATCCCTTAAAAATCGGTAAGCTATAGTACCTTCGGTCTCTGCATCTAATTGCATCCACCGCGCTTGCGGAGTTAATTTAAAATCTGTACTTCCTACACCTCTAAACCAAAGGTCATGGTTGAGCTCAGAAACAGCCTCTACATATTGTCCTAGACTTAAAATCACTAAATTTTCCTTATGATAAACCTGTGAGTACAACTAATTATTAGTCTTGATGGTTTTATAAACCGTATTTCTAGAGATATTTAGCTCTCTAGCGATTGCTGCAATCGGTTGATTTTGCTTGTGTAAGCGGTGGATATCAAGTTTTACGTCGTCTGATATTGGCTTGCGGCCTTTGTATTTACCCGCTTTTTTAGCGGCTGCAATGCCCTCGAGCTGGCGCTCTTTTCTTATATTGAGTTCAAACTCTGCAAATACTGCGAGCATATCTAAAAAGGCTTTGCCTGAGGCTGAGTCGGTTGAGATGGGTTGTTCTAGCGCTTGTAGCTGAATATCGTTGGATTTTAGGTGGTTTACCAAGTTTTGTAAGTCGAGTACGGAACGAGCGATGCGGTCGACTCGAGTCACGATTAACGTGTCACCAGCACGAAGGTAGCTAAGTAGAGCTTGAAACCCATCGCGTTTGGTATTCGACGCTGAAGCCATGTCGGTAAACACCTTGTCACAACCAGTTTCCTCAAGTTTGGCTACTTGTAAATCTAAAGACTGATCCGTGGTCGAAACTCGCGCATATCCAATCTTACTCATGGCAATTGTTCATTTAGCATCTAGACTAAATAAACATAGTGCGTACTAACGCCTTAAACCACCCTAAATGAACACTTTTAGTCTGTTTTGGTGATGTTCAATTAGGGTATACGCTATTTGAACTTGTGCTTTGCCGTCGTTTTAGGAAACGCCACCACAATGGACTTGCAAAATCCCGACCTAATTTTAGTAAAACGCCTATCAGAACACTCATGCTCTTACTTCGTGGTTGAAAGCATTGCGGGTACTGATGTGGTGTTGACGGATATTGAAAGCGGTGGGCGGTTTAACTTTGAAAAGCCAAGGCTTGAGCAACTTGTTTCAAACGGCCAGCTCAGAACCATTGCGCGGCGTGAGCTACCAACCAAGTTAACCTTTAAACCACTCAGTAACGTTAAAAAGCCTAAAGCGGAGACAGTTGAAGACCTTGCAGCCAAACAAGAAATGGCGCGACGCTATAAGTATGTGCAAGGCGCAATTGAGCAGAGCGTACCTGCCTATACAGAGAAATGGTTAGCCCCATTTATTGCCCAGAAGGCGGCGGAGATAAACGACAGCAGCCCACCGTCATGGCGCACGCTAGCCCATTGGAACAAAGCTTTTGTGGAAAGCAGCTGGGATAAACACGCACTGACGCCAAGGCATAAAGCCAAAGGTAATCGCACAAAGCAACTGCCTCAAGAAGTGCATGACCTAATCGATGAAGTGATCAACGAATACCTTCGTACACATACGGTGGTGAGGTATCAAAAGGTTTATGACCTGCTTCTTGAGCAGCTTGATACGCTGAATGCTGAAAGGCGTAAGGCTGATTTAGTTGAGCTAAGACCGTGCAGTTATAGGTGGATAGTGAATAGGCTTCAAAATGGATAAATATAACGTGGAAGCGAAAAGTAGATGTTTTTGCATAGTTGTTTCTCCAGTGCGTTAAACAGTATAAGGAATTGTAAAATTGATATTTTTTGAGCTTGAACCATCTGATATTTCTAATCTTAGTGATGCGGATCTAAGAGAAATGGTTGCTAGATTGTGTGAAGCGGAATTAATTAGCCAGGAGCTCCAGCCTTCTTGTGTTTTGTGGGGGGGGGCGCAAGAAGCGGCTGATGGTGGTCTTGATGTTCGGGTTGTTGATGCAATCCCGTTATCAAATTCAGGCTTTGTAAGCCGTGATAATACTGGTTATCAAGTAAAGAAAAACAGTATGAGTAAAGCTGCCTGTAAAAAGGAAATGCTTGATAAAGGGAAAGTAAAAGCTGTTATAGGTGATTTGTTAGCTAAAAAAGGCGCTTATATAATTGTTAGTGGAAGGGACGATTGCTCGGATAAAATGCTGTCTGAACGCATTCTTGGTATGAAGTCAGCACTCGAAGACTTACCAAATAGTGATGCGCTTCTTCTCGATTTTTATGGAAGAGATCGACTATGCGCATGGCTGAGACAGTTTCCTGGCGTAGCCTTATGGGTGCGCTCTAGACTAGGGAAGCCTCTAGCAGGATGGCTTCCTTTTGGGACGTGGACCACTACCCCGCCAAATCAAGATGATGAATTTTTGTTGGACGAGCATCCTTGCATTATCGATGTAAATACTCCCCAAAAGACACCTGTAGCTATTTCTGATGGAATCAGGCTTGTACGTGAAAGATTACTGAAAGCAGGTTCAGTAGTTCGAATAACCGGTCTTTCTGGAGTTGGAAAAACACGCTTTGCTCAAGCACTTTTTGAAGATGGTGTATGCGAAAAACCTTTGCCGGAAGCAAATGTAATTTATGCAGATCTTGGTGATGATTTATCCCCAACTGCATCTGAGCTTGTTTCATATTTAATAGCTAATGATTTTTCATGCTATGTAGTTCTTGATAATTGCCCACCAGATGTTCATAGGAGACTGCAAAAACAAGTATCGTCAAATCAAGCGAAATTAAGCCTTCTTACTATTGAATATGACATTTCGGATGATCGCCCAGAAGAAACGGAAGTAATACATATTGAGCCCTCAAGTGAGCGGACTGTTTCCAAACTTGTTCAAAAAAGGTTTTCGTCTCTAGGGCGTGTGAATGCTGATAAAATTGCAGAGTTTTCTGGGGGGAATGCACGTGTTGCTATTGCATTGGCAAGTCGAGTTGATTCAGATGAGACGTTAGCAAAGTTTTCTGATGAAGAGTTGTTTCAAAGGCTATTTAATCAAAGAAAAGGCGCTGCCGATAATTTACTTGAAAGTGCAGAGGTATTATCGCTAGTTTATTCCTTTAACGTAAGCATGAAAGAGTTCAATAATGAATTATGCACTCTTTCTAAAATTGGAGGGTTAGAACGCAACAAGTTAAATCGTGACCATGCAGAGTTACTGCGGAGACAGCTTTCACAGCAGCGAGGAAATTGGAGAGCAGTTTTACCGCATGCGTTAGCTAATCGTCTTGCAAGAAGAGCACTGCAAAACATAGATCCTGACCAAATTAATGCCGAGTTGTTAAAGGGTGATAATTTACGTCTATTCAAATCATGCGCTCACCGATTAGGGTATCTACATGATTTTGAACCAGCTCGAAAACTCGCTTACACGTGGACGAAGGTTGATGGGCCATTTCACAACATTGCAGTGTGTGATGCTGAGTTACTTACGGCTCTAAGCCACATCGCGCCTGTTTTTCCAGATACAATTTTAGAAGCTATCGACAATGCATCGGAAATTCAAGAATTTTGCTCGCGAAACAATCAAAATTTCTCTGTTATTGTTCGACTACTTAGAAAGATTGCATATGATGATCAGCACTTTGATCGCGCAGCTGAGCTAATTCTTCGCTTTGCTGAAACAGAAAAAGCTGGAGAGAATAACAATAGTATCGTCAGCCAATTGTCGAGCCTTTTTTCATTGTATCTCTCAGGTACACAGGCTACGCCTACACGAAGACATTCTTTTGTCAAAAGAATGTTGGATTCAGGTGATACGAAACAACTAGAGATTGCACAGAATATTCTTCGATCTGCTTTTGAGGCTTCTCACTGGACCTCATTTGGAGGGTTTGATTTTGGTGCCCGAAGCAGGGACTATGGATGGGAGCCGAAAACAAATAAAGAAAAATTGGATTGGTACGTAGGTTTTGCTGAATTATTAGTACCCCTATTAGATTCGAAAAAAGAGTCCAGAGTTAACTGGGCAAAGGAACTACTGGCAAACTATTTTAATGGTTTATGGACATACGCAGGTTGTTTTGACTTTCTTGAAGGTATTGTACGCAAATATGCTATTGATGGTCAGTGGCCAGATATGTGGCTATCTATTAAAAAAACAATTCATTACAACGGGAAGAAGCACACCCCCGAATTATTGAAAAAAATTGAGGAGCTAGAAAGTTTAGCTGCACCGAGTGATCCCTATTCTGAAATCGAAGCGTATGCATTGACTAACACATGGGATCACATAGAGGTGATAAATGGGGATTTCACAAAAAATTCAGAAGAAATTAACCGTAAAATAGAAAAGTTAGGGGAGTTAGCGGTATCCGAACCTGAGTATCTTGAAAAATTGGCACCAAGGCTTTGGAAGCAACATATCGATGCGCTTTGGCCGTTCGGCAAGGGGTTGGCTAAAGGTTCATCCGATCAAAGAGCAACCTTTGATACTCTGGTTCGATTGATGCAAAGGCAAGAATTGCAATTAGTTCAAACTATCCTCTTTCGCGGATTTATTGCTGGCGTTCATGCAGATAATCCGAGTTTGTCACGGATACTCCAAGAGTCAGTCTTGGTTGTACCTGAGTTAAAACCTTATTTTGTTGATCTTCTGTCTGCAACGCCAATAGCGCCTTGGGGTACAAAAAGACTCATAGGTTTAGCGAAGAATGCAGAATTGGAAGCTTGGCGCTTCCAGCATATAAGGTCTGGTCGGATTCATGAACCTATATGTGATGATGATTTATCAAAACTTCTTGGTGCAATTAATGATTTAGATGGTGGAATATTTGTAACCATTGCAATACTGAGTATGCGATTCTTTACTGAAAAGAATAGCAACTATAGTCCTAGCAATGGCCTAAAATCAGTTGGTCGGCTAGCCATCTCGAAGCTTCTTTCAATGCACAGGGATGAAATAAACAGGCAACAGTCTCATGGAATGGACAGAGTAATGGAAGAGTGTTTCTCGGAACCTGCAACGGAGAAAGAAATTCGCGATATTGTTAACTTGCTTTGCGACGGCCTAGAAACATATCGGCTATATGGCTTCGAATTAGAAAATATCATAGCCCATCTGGTAAAAACCTATCCTGAATTTGTATTGGATAGAGTATACATCGACAGCGAGAACAGCGTACTACTTATGCATTTGCTTTTCGAAGACAGGGGCAATCGTAGTAGCTCTCCTTTTAATTTAGCTCCGATTGAGCGAGTGTTAGGTTGGTGTAATGGCAATCAAGATAAGATCCAGAAAGTAGCTGGTGCTGTTTCAGCATATACGTCCTTAGACAAGGAATCACAGACTCTAGACAATCCAAAGAAAGTAGCCCTTAGTAAACATATCACTTCACTTTTAGATGCCGCAGAGGACAAAGTAGCTTTAGTTGAAACTATTTTCTCTAGGTCTCGCCCTTCTAGTTATTCTGGATCGCTTGCCGACATTCTTGAAGTTAGAAAAAAGGCGTTCGCAGAGCTTTTAAATCATGACTCTCCTGGGGTGCAAAAAATTGCCAAGGTTAAGCTTTCTCTTTTAGATAGGTCAATAAGAGAGAATAGAAACCACGAGTCCGATGAATACAATCAGCGAGAACAGCGATTTGAATAACTAGTCTAATTGTAGCATGGCTCTGCTGTTTAGCTGATTTCCCGTTGCGATCCAAATTTGCAGCTGCGGGCGATGTTGAAGATTAGATTCAGGCACATAGCGCGTCAAAATGCCCGATATAATTGAACGGCCATGTTTTTGACTTTTCTGTTAGTTTACTAATTTATTACTACTATATCTTATTGTTTTAATTATTTTTTGTGTGTTTAGTATACTTTCCGCTATAAATTTAACTTACACTACAAACTCCATATATGTTGTTGTTTGAAGTGTAAGTCTTATTAATAGTACTTAAAACTATACTAAAACATACTAATTCCTATCTTTTTAAAGTAAAAAACTAGATCTCAGTTCATTAGCTCAATAGCATTTCTTATACTAATCTACTAAAACTCTTCAGCACTAATTGGTTTAGTTACCGTGTTAGTCAAAGTTCTTGCGCAAGTTAAAACGGATAATTCAGGCTTATTGATTGAAGTACCTGTGTTGCTTAGCGAATATGGTGTATTCGATCCCTTACTTGATTACGTTATAAGTCAGTCGCACATTAAAAGATTGCCATGGATGAATCGCATTACGTTTGCTTGGCAGCTTTTGCTCGAGTAAATGGAAGCCAACACAGGGTTATTTTCAGACGCCAGTAAGTTGTTTCAATCATTTGTTATGTGTTTATCACTGGGTAAAAATATGGCAAATACCATCAGTACTTTTTGTAATGCGCTGTAATGTCCTTACTCATTTTTCGTTTCTATACTTTGTGCGCAGCTTGAGGGAAGGCCTTCAAGCACAAGTTCGAAAGAAGGAGTTTGTTTATGTCCAGTCCAGCGAATGTCACAATTAAGAATAGAACAAATCAATCAATTACTACGAAAGTCACTCGAGACTCTTGGGTTGAGGGTGATGGCAGTTCAATTGATGGTAAAGTCATCCCTCGAGGTGAACATGGCGTCTTTCAGGTGGTCGCCAAAACAGGCCATCATGGTGAGTTAGATATTGATTTTATTGGCGGAGACAGCGGTAACGTACTCGGTACTTTGGAAATATTGAGTATTAAAGATCCTCAGGAAGGCGTAAAGAGCCTTGCAGTAAATGCTAACCAAAGCGAAATAGATGTGTCAGCAATGGGATATAGAAGTTCGCCCAATAATGACGAATTACGAAGAATTAATTTCTTAATTGTCTAGTCGTTAATATTGAAAAGAGTAAGGCAGTTTTTTGTCACTAAAATCTGGTTTGTGTAGTGAAGATATCATAACTGACCTATACTTTAACTGCCTCATTAAAGTGGCATAGAGTTAACTTTCTCTATGCCAGCATGTCTTATACAGTATTTTAGTCTTTTAAAAGCGGTCATAAATGTTGTTTTCTTTTCTCCTTGAGAAAATCAGCAAAAATGTTAATGTTTTCTAAATTAGACATTTACCACTATCAAGGACTGAAACAGTGAACATCAATTCACCACTAGTTAATTCGCAGGTCAATTTAGCCAGTAACTTAACCGCTAAAAAGGAGGCTAAGGCGCATAACATCGAACCTCAAGCACCTGAGAAGGAGATGAACGCTGCGGCATTGTCAGCCGAAAATACGCCAGTACTAACTGAAGAAGAAATCCAAAAGCTAAAACAAGAAACTTTTGAGATTAGCAAACAAAATTATAAAGTGATGGGAGAGACGCAAGAGGCGTTTGCAACCACCTTAAGCGAGTTTGAAAAATTTAAAAAAGAACAAAGTAGCTTAAATCCAGGAATTGATTTGAGTTCTTTAGATTTATCGCAAGAGGAAGATGGCACACTAAAACTCGTTGGTGGAAGTGTAAACGGTAAATTGCGTGAGGATCTTGAGTCTATAATTAACGAAAACAATAAGCTAAAAAATGCCTATGAACAGGTACATGAAGGACTTGCACAAATTGTTCGATTCTCTGGTGCAGATCGGCAAGGCATAGAAGCAAAGGACCTTTATGGCAATATTAGGTTGAATGAGTTAAGTAAAAGCTTCGAAAACCAATTCCATGATACGGGCTTTGGTCAGGATTATCATACACTTGAGGACAAAGTGAATAGCCACCCAATGCTGTTTGCAATGAAAATGAACGAGGCAATATATCCTAGAATTAACATAAATGTGTAATTGAGTATCGATAGCTAAGGTAAGTCTCACATTTTGCATGACGTTCAGTGTTAAGCATGAATGTCAGGCCTTACCTAGAGTAATTCGAATTCTGCAGGTCGCTCGAATCAAGTAACATTGTGTACTCTATGCCAATACCCTGCGCTAACTTCCACAATAATTTAATCGTTGGGCTCAGCTCAAACCTTTCAATTTGTCCTAACATCGCCTTGGAGATGCCGGTCGTGTTGGCCAATTTATCATGGCTTAGACTCTCTCTTTTCTGATGGTCTTTAATCTAACCGTCCGGATTTTTGTTTAACTTTCATTATGTTGTGCCTTATATGGCTCAGTGATATTGTGTACTACAGAGTACTATGCGGCACTTATCTATTCGGAAGGGAAATTACATGCCTAGTAAAACTTTTGTTTGCTTCGTTTATTTACTTTGTTTCATCAGCTCTGTCAGTGTAGCGTCAGAATATACGCCTTTAGACAACTTTATCGTTAAAGCTAAATCCTTGACTAAGTCGGCTTCAGGCACATCCGTTGTATTGATTAAAGATGGTCAAATTACTCACGAAGTTCACGTTGGTATGGCGAATGTTGAAAAGCAGATCCCTGTCGATACAAATTCGGTTTACTATTTCGCCTCGACAACTAAAGCGATAATGGGGCTGGCGACATTACAGGCTGAAAAAGAAGGTTTGCTTTCTAAGGACTCTACTTTGAGGCAGTTATTTCCAAACGTTAAGTTTTCTTTTATCAATCCTGACAACTACTCAGTCAGAGATTTATTGTCTCATCGCTCTGGGTTAACAAATGACGCGATGACATGGACTTTTTCTTACACCGGAAACCATGACAAAAAGCAACGGCTTCATTTTGTTTCCTCGCTAAAACAGCACCCGAAAATTAAAAAAGGTGAGTTTGGTTACACAAACCTTGGATACAATCTTTTAGCAATATGGTTTGATAAGAACTATGAAGGAGGATGGCCCAACGCGATTAAAGAGCTAGTGCTTTCACCAGCAGGAATGAAAAATTCAACAGCAGATGTTGACCAAGCAAGATTGCAAAATTGGCCTATTCCAAGCCCATATTCATATAAATTCCGAAGTGGTCAATCTGAGATTTATATGAATAAAAACAATGCGACTTTGTATTCAGTGGGTATTTTTGCCAGACCAAATGATTGGGGTAAGCTGATAACCCACTTGTTACCAATAAATGCAGAGCGCTCAGCGTTTCCCAAGTCGGTTGTAAGAGCGTCTCAACAACTACTAGTCAGTGATATCGATAGCTATTTTTCCGGCTATGGATGGGGGTGGATGCACTCAAAAGTCGCTGGTGAAAGTGTGTTAATGCACACAGGGGGATTTGATGGCGCTTCTGTTCAAGTATCTTACGCTCCCGAAAAAAACCTTGGTGTCGTTGTTGTTCATAACGAAAGTGGACTCATTGCAAATGAGTTAAATGGCAGAATAACTGAAATCGCTTATAAAATGTTAACTAATCAAGATGTGAGTAAGCTTATTGAATTCCATCAAGAGGAGATGACTGATCTTGCTGTTTATGTCGAGAAAGCAAAGGCAGCAATTGCCGCTAAAAGAGAAGACTTGTCAAAACGCCGGAGCATATCACCTTCGCTTAAGTCATTACTTGAAGGTGTATACGAAAACACGGATGTTGGACGGTTGACTATTAAACAGAGAGACAGCGATTTACATCTTGCTTGGGGGGATTTACAGAGCAAGATTTACAGTGGACAAGCAGATAATGAATTTATAGTAGAACTTAGACCGGGTAAGTTCTACGAACTAACCGCTGATAAAAGCATGTCCGTTATCGAATTAAAGGATTGGCAATTCCAAAAAGTTAGGTAATTCAGAGGCAAGGTTAGTGGCAATCTCGATGCAAACTAGTGTGACAACGTCAAAGTTGTGTAGCGGATATGCCGACAGCCCCTTTTGGAGCTCACATTAGCGTAACAGCAGCTCCAATTCCAACCCCAAAGCTTGTATAGAACTAGTGTATATAGTCATCAATTAGCTTGCGCCAAGCATCGGGCTTACCGTAATAGGCAGTATGCGGAAGCTTTACGAACGTCTCATGCTTTTCAAGGATAAGGGTTGGGTAGCCAGTAACTTGAAGCTTTTGCATTAATTGGCGGCTTTGCGCGATTTTTGTTTGCTCAGCACCTTGATTTGCCAGCATAGCTCGTTGCCAGTGGTTTTTATCTAGCCCAAGCTCAACGGCTAGCTCCTCTATAGCCTCAGCTCGGTTAACCTGTTTGCCCTCTACATAGTGTGCGTGCTGAATAGTTTTAAGCATGTTAAGTGGCGCTATGCCCAATTGCTCAGCGGTTATGATGGCACGAGCGGTGATGTATGAGTCAAGTATCATCGGATCGTTACTCTTCACCCTTTGGATGTAACCTTTGCCAAACTGCGCGCCTGTTATGCTGGCTATACGCGCATCGCTTGTGAGAATGTGGTTGCGGAACGCTTTCTCTATAGATTGGTTGGCAATCATACCTCCAGGATGCAGTTCAAGCTTGAGGTCACTGTTGGCTGCAATCGCATCCAACAGTGAAGTCGCACCGTAACACCAGCCACACATGGGGTCGAAGAAGTAGTGCACTTTTACCATTTCATCTCTCCCATATGTACCTTAGCACCAATACCCAACGCCATCGGTAATCCTGCATCAGGGTAGCGTGCAGACATGCTATCAATCAGTTCAGCGCTATTTTTGCTGCTGCTTTTTGCCTGACTAAAGTCGCTTAAATACTGCTGCGAGTAGCTTATGGTACTTGCATCAAGTTTGGTGCCTGCTTTCATGTGGCCAGGTATTACAATCTCTGGTTTCAGTGCTTTTAACTCTTTTAATTGGCGGCTCCACGCTTGTTGACTGTGTTGGGATTGTGCATCGGCCATCCATAAGTGCACATTACCGTAGACTGCAACATTGCCCAGAACCGCTTTACTTGACGGGATCCATAAGTAGGGACGGTGCGCTAGCTCAAATTGCGTGCCGTGGATCTCTATTTTGTGCCCATCTACAAAGAGTGTATTTCCCTCTACAACTGTTGGGATGTATGGCTTAACAGGTGCATTTTCCCCCATTTTTGGTGTCCAAAATGCTAGTTTACCCGCGAGCTTTTCTTCAATCACTGCTTTTACGGCAGCTGTGGTTAGGATCTTAGCTTCTGGAAACAAAGCGTGTAGCACTTCCACGCCAAAATAATAGTCCGGATCGGCTTGGCTGATAAAAATCGTTTTTAGGGTTTTGCCGCTGTCGAGCACTTTGGCAGCTATGCGTAGTGCATCCGCTTTGGTAAAACCCGTATCTACGACCATCACTTCACTCTCACCAATCACCAGTGTTGAGTTAACGTGGAAGCTGTTTTTGTCAGCGTTATAAACATCCAGTGTAAGTGGGGCGGTGTTTGCTGCCATCGCATTGCTTGCTAATAAAGTCGATGCTGCTATCAACGTTAGGTGTTTCATATCTTTTGCCTCAATAGGTTTAGTACGGAGCAGATGATATGAAATTGATAGGCTCAGAAAAACATGCCAAACTAAACATCATTGTTTCATAAATCGAACAAATAAATGGATAGACTCATCGCTGCTAAGGTCTTTGCCGACGTTGCAATCACGGGTAGCTTTACCGCGACGGCTGACAGGCTAGATATGTCTCGCCCTATGGTAACTCGGTACATTGAAGCGATGGAAAGCTGGCTAAACATTCGTTTATTACATCGCACCACGAGAAGAGTGTCCTTAACGACAGCAGGGGAGTCCTGCTTGGAAGAAGTGAGACAGTGGCTGAGGCAAGCCGACACCATAACTGGCTTGGCGAATACCAGCGGCAAACTGTCTGGTTCGGTTCGACTAGCAACCAGTATGTCTTTTGGCTTCTCTCAACTTGTGCCCGCTATTCAACAGTTTATGTCAGCACAGCCTGATGTGAATATTGACATTGATTTGCAAGATTCTGTGGCCGATCTCACTGAAAGTCAGATAGATCTTGCTATTCGTATTGCCTCAGCACCGGATCCATCTTTGATTGCGAAATCAATTGCAGTATGTGACTCAGTTATCGTGGCGTCGCCGCAGTACCTTACGAGTACAAATGAAATCACAAAACCTGATGACCTAGCTGAGCACTTGTGCCTTGGGTATAAGAATTTTCAGCAACATATTTGGCATTTGCGCAAAGGTAACTCACAACAGTCAGTAGCGGTAAACTGCCGTTTAACTGCGAACGAAGCGACCGCCTTATTGCACGCAGCATTAAATGGCGCCGGTCTGGCAATTCAACCCACTTATTTGGTTAACCGCTACATCAAATCTGGTGAGCTTAAGCAGGTACTACCTGATTGGAAGCCAAACGATATGAATATATACGTGCTCTATTCTTCGAGAAAGTATATGTCTCCAACCGTGAGGGCATTGATAGACTATTTGTCTCACTATTTTGCCAGCACGCCATGGTGAAACTGCAAGTATCTTAAGAGTTACATCTTAATGTTGTTACGTTACTAGCTCGTTTGCTCAGATGAGTGGCTAACACGACGAGTGTTTTATTATCGCTATATTTCTCAATTACTTTTTACTTAAAACTAAGCCCTGCTAGTTGCTGGGCTTGACATACTTAACCTGAGGTTTGGATAAGGAATGTTCCAACTCATTGTTTCTAAAGAACAGCTTAGTTTTTTCCTTTTCTAGCCAGAGAGTTTTAGGGAAAACAAGGCGAATTTACGCACCAATAGCTGGCTATTGGAAGTGAATTCAACGCAGTTAGCGCTAAAACTGGCTGCTAGAAAGGCATTAATTATCCGCAGCTCAGGTTACTTAGCAGATGTAAACTGTTGGGCAAAATTCAGGAGCGGTATAGCATGCGCCGTAGTCTTTACTGTAAGCGCCGGTTCCGCCTGCTATTTCTTTCGTTTGTTTAGCATCTAGCGCTTTGTTTGCGTTAAGGTTTTTTAATTTTACTTTTTTCAGTTTCATGTTGTATCCAGTTATTTTGTTATCTTTGATTATTCGGTAATGTAGATAAATACCTATTTCTAAGTACTTATCTGTTAAATAATGTGTTTAATTTTTCAACATATTTCAAGCAGGGATGGCAAATAACTTCAGTAGATCTTTTAGTTGTTTGTCTTTTAAGTTGTTTATTATATTGAATTTTTATCAAGTAAATAAAAATGACAGCGTTGGACTTTTGTGCATGTCAATCTTGTTGATTGTACAACCTATATCCAACCAATTGTTGCAGCAAATAGCTGCGTGCGCCTTACACATTAAAAGAAGCAATTATAGTATCCTTGTTAGGATAACAATCGAGTTGATAAAAAGTAGGGGAGCTAATGGCATTATCATTTCAGACCTTAAGGTTGCATGTTATAGAGGTTAACGACGATCTTCCGGCACTCGAGCGTGAACGGCTAATAGAGCAAATTCCCCATATCCTGAGTTCTAATGTGGTTGAAAACCTTCCCCCTTATTTTCATGGTATTGATTCAACAAAACAGGCCGAAAACTGGTTTCAGCGTATGTGTTCAGAGAGCCGCTTACTGCAAGTTAAGCTTGGGCAGCATGAGACAATTGGCTTTTTGTTTGTTTACGTTGACAACGAAAGTGATGCGCATATCGGTTACTTATTGGCTGAAAAACACTGGGGTAAAGGTTACGCCAGTGAATTGCTGCAAGGGTTTATCCATGCAGTTACCAGTATAGAGTGTTGGAGTACCCTAATTGCGGGAGTGGAGCAATCCAACCATGCTTCCATTCGGTTGCTCAAAAAGCTGGGGTTTTCACAGCAAGCGCATGATGAAAACAGTCCACTTTTCTTTGAATATGAGATCCATCGCGTCTGTTGACCTCAGCGGTTTGACTTTTATTTCCCTGAATGTGCTTTGGTCACAACGCTCGATTTGTCGTTAGTCCATCAATTGATAAAAGTAAAAAATATAACAATTGTTGTTATTTTCTTGTTAATGTAAGCGCTTACATGTTAGGTTTAACATTCAACATACGATTACACCGCGCTGAAAGGTGTGTAGTAAAGCTCGTGTGTTTGAAAAGCGCTATATTTTTCAATTGTTCGGGGTTGTTATGGATTGAAATGTAAGCGCTTTCATTTCTGCGGTTTATGAAGTGATTAAAAGGATCCGTGTTTTAGTGGTTGATCGCTAAAGCAGTTTTATACATTACATTTGGAGACATAAAGTGAAAACGAGTAGCAAGTTAATCGCTAAACTCGCAAACATTAGCGTTATCAGTCTGATTGTTTGTGCGTCTTCGCAAAGTAACGCGGCTGTGGGGAATTTACTTTGGGAAGATAATTTTAATAATTTAGATACCAACACATGGAACATAGATGTCGGGGATGGTTGTGACCAAGGAATATGTGGTTGGGGTAATCAAGAATTACAATGGTACAGTGAAAATAATGTCTATATTAGCGACATTGTAGGCGAGGCGGGAAACAAAGGCCTTGTTCTTGAAGCAAAAAATCAGGCGATAGGGGGCAAGGCATTTACCTCAGGTAAGATCCAGAGTAAGAATAAGCTTGCAGTGCAATATGGCATGATAGAGATCAGAATGAAGGTATCTGATGTCGACACGGGGCTTTGGCCTGCACTTTGGATGCTAGGGACGAGTACAGCTAGCTGGCCGGCAAAAGGCGAAATCGACATCATGGAGATGGGCCAATCTCAAGCCGCTCGCAATGATGCAGGCTTTCCCGGTGCGCCAAGCAATAACTATACAGGCTCAAACTTAATTTTTTATGCAGATGCCGCCTGTAATGAAGGTAATCCAACCTGTGCAGCAAGTGTGGCATACAAAACCGATAATGCACATTTGTCCTCAACCCCCTTAACCAATCGCTTTGTTATCTATCGTACTTATTGGACCGAAGAAACGATCCGTTTCACAGTTGAGGATAATGGGGTCGAATATGATATGTTCGATAGCCCGTTTGCCATCAGTGAAGAGTCAAATGAATTCAACGCGCCATTTTATCTATTGATGAATTTGGCTGTCGGCGGGTTATTTACGGGCGCGCTTAGCAATGAACAGGTGAGCGCGCCACTTCCTGGGAAAATGGTGGTGGATTATGTGCGTATTTATGAGCTAGATGGTCAAGGTGAAGTGTTCAGCGGCAATGTCATTGCGCCCGAAGTTGGCACCTTTGGTGTTTTTAGTGAGGGGCCAAGCGATAATCAGTTAGTGCCGGGAAGCAACGCGGATATTTATGTGTGGAACCAAAACTCACTCACTCAGGGTAATACCCCTGCCTATGAAGGCAACGAGGTGATTGCATGGCAGTATTCGCCAGCGCAGTGGTTTGGAGCCGGTATTCAAAGCCGTCAAGCGCGAGACATGAGCAACTTTAGGGATGGTTATTTAAATTTTAAGATTAAAATTCCTGCGGATGTGAGTTTCAGAATTGGCATCGCTGACACTTATACTAATGAGAATTGGATCACATTCCCCGCGAACACCAATCAGTATGGCCTTGTTCGTGATGGTCAATGGGGTGAAGTCCGTATTCCAATCACTGAGTTAGCGGGTAGCTTAGTGGCATTACAATCAATCAAAAATCACTTCAATATTGTCTCTGTCGCTGGGCAAGAACCTAACTATTCTTTTCAAATGGCAATTGACGATATTACCTGGACAGGGGGCGGTAGCGCGCCTGTTGATAGCGATCAAGATGGTGTTGAGGATAGCGTCGACCAGTGTCCAAATACTCAGCCAAATGAAGAAGTTGATGCGAATGGCTGCCCACTGAGTAATTTACCCGATGGATTGGAGCAGGTCTCTCTGGATACCTTAACTTTCTATGTTAACACTACCGGCTGGGCGGATGTTCATTATCGAGTCAACGGCGGTGTGCAGCAAAATGTCCGCATGCAAGTGATTAATGGTCGCAATGAGCTCACAATATCTGGGCTAGAAGTGGGGGATGTGGTTAGTTTTTGGTTCACTTACCTACAGGAGGACGGAACTGTCGTAGATACCGCAGAGCAGGCCTATATACTTTCAGAATCCTCAGCTGGTAATGATAGCGATGGTGATGGCGTGAATGATGGTATCGATCAGTGTCCAGATACGCCTGTGGGGGATGTGGTAAACACCGATGGATGTAGCATTTTAATCACTGAACAACTTCGTATCGAAGCGGAAGACTACAGCAACTATTTTGATAACGATGCAGGAAATACAGGTGGCGAATATCGCAATGATGATGTTGATATTGAGCTGACCAGCGACAACGGCGGTGGTTACAACGTGGGTTGGACGTCGGCGGGAGAGTGGCTTGAATATCAGGCTAATTTAGGCGCGGGAAGCTATAACTTGACCGCGCGCGTTGCCTCCCAAGTTGGTAACGGAGCGTATAACGTTCTTGTGAATGGTAATCTAGTTGCCAGTACCGTTGTGCCTGCTACGGGTGGCTGGCAAACCTTTATTAGTCAAAATATTGCGTCGATTACGTTAAATGAGGGCGTACATACCGTTCGTGTTGAAATGGCGGGTGGCGAGTTAAATCTAAACTGGCTTGAGTTCAATATCGCTGGTTCATCTAATAATGATAGCGATAACGATGGTGTGCCAGATAATCTAGACCAATGTCCCAATACACCAACGGGGCGCCAAGTCGATAGCCAAGGTTGTGAGATCAGCTTTGGCACTATTGTGCCACTTTATGATTCAACAACACCTTTAGAGCAAGCAGTGAGTTATGACCGTGGAGATGCGCTAATTACGCGTTTTGCTGATCGCGGTCGAGACCGCCATGCAAAAGAAGACCAGTTTCAAATCTATGACCATTATTTATCGCATTACTGGACGCATCGTACCGCGCAATTTGAAATCGCTGATTTTGTTGCAAAAGGCGGCTCACGTATTGAAGTGACCTTTATTACAGAATGGAAACTCGGTGCGCGCGAATTTCGTGCTTGGTATCGTGGATTAGGCACAGTTGCTGAGTACCACGGTAATTACTTTGGTGGCGGTGCGGTCGTTGAGCTTGATAATGGCAGTTATGATACGAACTTTAATAAGATAAGTGATTCAGGTGATCAATATCGTTACAGAGTGATCATTGATGACTACAGACCGCTAAATTGGGACCCTGCGGCAGGCTTTTTGCCTCTTGAAGTTGGTCAGCGCATGGAGTTTGAAGTTAGCCAATTTCTTGATGCGCCACCAGAAGGACGAGAAAATTATTATGGTACAACGTATTTATACATGGTAGGTGAAGGGCTTGTCCCATGGAAAACCGTTGGCGACTTTGCTGATCCATCATCACAACGCGAAGATTCTTACCCGATTGCAGAAGCAGGGTGGTTAGGAGGCAAAACCACATTGCCATACAATTACACTAATGAGCCTGATAATCACTTTATGCAAATGGCGACCAATTTATCGAGCCAAAATGGACAAGCATTTGTTCAGGGGCGACGTGTTCACCACAGTAGTTTTGTTAATGGTGAGCACGATGAACGCAACGGAGAAAATGGCGTGTTTAGTGCGGTGGTTGGAAAGTCAGGCCCACACTATATCAACGACAGTTGCGCAGCTTGCCATGTTCGCAATGGTCGTGCGGCTCCACCAGCTATTGGCGGCTCATTGGCAAAATGGGTGTTTAAAGTGGCCGATATTAATGGCAACACCCATCCCTTATTGGGGAATGTGTTACAGCCTAAAAACACAGGCATAGATACTGAGACGCAAGGCGAGGGAGATGTAACGATTGCCTCGTGGACTGAAAATAATGGTTTGCGTTCGCCCAATTACCAATTTAGTAAAACCACTCCAGCACGTTATTCAGCGCGTATCGCGCCTCAGCTGGTGGGCTTGGGCTTACTTGAAGCGATACCAGAGAGTGCGGTGTTAGCCTTGGCGGATGAAAACGACAGTAACGGCGACGGCATCTCGGGCAAAGCGCAGCGCGTGAACGACCCTATTACTGGTCAAATACGGTTAGGACGCTTTGGCTACAAAGCTGCGGCGGCATCAATTAAACACCAAGTCGCTAGTGCATTTAATACGGATATGGGAGTAACCAACTCGGTATTTCCAAATCCTGACTGTGGGACATCACAATCAAGCTGCGGAGCTGGCGGTGTAGAAGTGTCTGATCAACATCTTACTGAGTTAAGCAAATATATCGCTTTATTGGGTGTGAGAGCGCAGCGTGGGCTTGACGACCCTGAGGTACAATTAGGAAAGGCACGCTTTACTTCAATTGGCTGTGAAGGTTGCCATACAGCAACATTTGAAACCAGTGAGTATCATCCATTTGTGGAGTTACGTGCGCAAACGATCCATCCGTATACCGATTTATTACTACATGATATGGGCCCAGGCCTTGCGGATAACTTAGGTGAAGGCATCGCGAGCGGTGCTGAGTGGCGAACAGCGCCATTATGGGGGATTGGATTGTCTGCTTGTGTGACAGGTGGTGTTGATAATGTGTTAGGTGGGCAAGGCAATGAGTTTTGTACCGCTGAGCCAAGCTATCTGCACGATGGTCGTGCGCGAACGATTGAAGAAGCTATTTTATGGCATGATGGTGAAGCGCAAGCAGCGAGGGTGGCTTACGAAAGTTTGTCAGCAAATGATAAATCAGCCGTGTTGGCATTTTTAAACTCATTGTAAGTTTGTGCATCAAAGATCACGAAAGTTATGAGCTTTGATGCACTTGAAGTTGTTATTACAGTGCTTAGTCTTACAGCGTGTAATGGAAACCGATGGCGATACCGTCGTCTTCGGTTTGTGACATTTGTGCTTCTTGCGCGGCATCGGCGCTTGAGAAGTCACTAAAGTCCTTACGCGCTTCAATGTACAAAATTGTGTCTTCAGACATAAAGTAGTGTGCGCCTATCACGGCAAACTGACGCTTAAAAACATCATTAGGATCAGCATTAAAGTTTGGTTGGATCACATAGTCATCGCCCGCATCAAATACGTTGTAAGCGATAAATGTACGCACGTCATTATCAAAACGGTAGCTAACAAGCGACTCTAATCCAACGGCATCCTTGATTAAGCGCCCTAAGTTATCTGTATCGTGGTTTTCGTTTTTATTGATGTTTGCAGCTGCATACCAACCTGGTTTATAGAAATCGCCATAGGTAATGCCGACACCATAAATTAAATCTTTAACCGATTGATTTCGACCAGCAGCATACACAATATCAAACTCGCCGCGGTTAACACCGGCTGTGAGGGTTAAGTTTTCTGTTGCTGCATAGGTAAGTGACGCGCCGTAGGTTGAATTAAACTCTACCATTTGTGCTGCGCTATCCCCTTGATTAAATAGGGTTTCACATGAGCTGCTGGAAATATCAACGACATCACAAGTATAAAAATCATCAGATTTTAGCTGAGCTTGTACAGCAAAGCTCAATTTGCCAAATTGATTACGGTATTGCAGTACTTTATCACCACGACCGGTGCCATTAATCGCACCATCATCTTTGTTATAGGTATAAACACCTGCGGCATTACCATCCCAAACTAGGCTGTAGTTGGTGCTGTATACCACGTCGTACCAAGCGCCCCATTGTTTTCCTAGGGTAACTTGGCCGTATTCATCGTGCTTAATCCCAACATAACCTAATCGGTTATATAAAAACTCATCTTGTATTGATTCGAAGCGGTTGCTGTAAACAATATCACTACTACCAACAGGGTTGACACCCCATTCAAGTAGTGCGAAAGCCTGCCAGTTGTTTTTCAATTGGCGTTTAAAGTCAAAGTTAATACGCGATGCGCCGTTTACCAACTCAGTCTCGCCTTGAGTGTTAATAACTCGAGCATCGATAAAGCCGCCAATCGTGACACTATTCTTTTCATCTTTGAATATCTCGATAGCGTTTACTGATGGAATAGTAGTCACGCTAGCGATAAGAGTGGCAGCAAGTGTTCTTTTCATGAATTACCTTGTTTCAATGTTGTTGCTAAATAGGGTTAAATTAGCTAAAAAATGGAGATTATCAAAGCTAAAATACAGGCAAAAGTGAAAAAATATCAAGAAAATAACGTGGTTTTTGGTAAATTTATTCATTTTCTGTTCATTGAGTCTAAATATCAATGAGTTAGGGGAGTATGCGTTCTAAGGTTATTGATTTATTTTACGCAATAAATGTAAGGGTTTATAGCAATATCTGCGTTTTGTGACAGCTAAATAGCACGAAAAAGTGTAATTCAGCGAAAAATCAATAAAACATCATGTTTTTGGTAGATAGACTTCTGTAGTCTTCCAATTAGATACACAACTACAAAAGGGAGATTGAGTAATGCTTGTTAAAAAAATTGGTATCTCAAAACTGGCTTGTTTTTCCACCATTATGTTGTTTTTTATTCATGAAGTTCAATCATATAGCGAACCATCAACAGAGTCATATGGTATTATATATGGCTTTAAAGACGGTAATAGCAAAGCGATTTACTTAAGTGACCAAGATGGTAAATCGCCAGTAAAAATCGTGAAAGCCACATCAAGTGATGGCTATCCAGCTGTCTCACCATCAGGAGACAAAGTAACCTTTTACGGCAAATACGATAACTTTAAAACATGGTCAATTCATACCGTTGATATTACTGGCCGCAATCTGAAAAGATTAACAAGTAAAAAATACGTTTGGGATAGTGCACCTGCTTGGTCTTTGGATGGAATGACGATAGCGTTTGCTAGAGAATATGAAAATAAGGAAGGTGTTTGGCAGGAAGAAATTTGGTTAATGAATGCTGATGGTAGCGAACAGCGCCAAATTAAAAATCTCGACGGTCGTGCTCCAGAATTTATGCCAGATGGTCGATTACTATACCAATCTAAAGCGAGCCCAAGCCAAATTAGCATTGCCAATTTGGATGGCAGCGAGGTTATTCAACTCACTCAAGACGACACTGATAACATGTCTCCTCAAATTTCCCCAGATGGCACAAAAATAGCCTATCTATCTAATAGAGATGGGAATCAGGAAGTATATGTTATGGGTATTGATGGAACCAATAACAAGCGATTGACTCGTAATAACATTCAAGAGTGGGATCCATCTTGGTCTCCAGACGGCACAAAGGTGTATTTCGCTTCAGAGAATGTATATGGCTTTTATGATGTCTTTTCTGTAAATGTGGATGGCACATCTATCAAAAAAATACTTCAAAACAGCTCGCAAGCGACTGTTGTGTTGGGTCTTGACCAAGAGATGCTACAAAAGTTAAAGAAAAAAAGTGAGCGCCAGTAGGTCTGTGCGCTGACCGCAGCTTAGGTTATTTATTTTGCTGTTGTTGGAGACGACCTAAAAAAGGAAAAGAAGCATCGCGATATTGTGACTAAACCTGGTAATGCTCTACAAAATATTGATAACTACTACGACGAATTAAGTGAGCGTTATAATTTTACTATATTGCCAAGATCAACGCGTTGGAATAGTGTTAATAGGCTCGGCTTCATTAGTACGTATTTGATTAGACAAGGCCGAGTCATAGAAGCGATAGAAGTCGCAGAACATTACACCGAATATCAACCTAAGTCTTGGCAAGCTTATGAGTCATAAGCAAAGGCATTTGAGGCGAATGAGGAAAACTTGCAAGCGCTGCAAAACGCCAAAATAGCCGTGCGACTGGCTGATAATGAAGTAAATAAAAACCTTCTTTTGGCATACATTAATCAATTAACCGAGGCGACAGAGTAAATATGCTGCTACGTTCAGTGAAATCATTAACCCTACTTTGTTTGATGCTCTTTTTGATGGTTTTAACCGCCTGCAACAACGATAGCAAACTAGACTTTGACGCATTTGTTGAGAAAAAACTAACAGATTTTCTGATTGAGGAAAATGCACAAGTTGCCTCCATCGCCATTGTGAATGACAAGCTTAACTATCAAAAACAGTTTGGCGAGTTTCCTGATGGTACAAAGCCACACCATGACACCGTGTATGAAATTGCATCCATCACTAAAACTTATACCGGGTTGTTGCTTGCCAAGGCGGTAGTAGATAAAAAAGTACAACTAGATGAAGATATTAGGGTGTACTTGCAGGATAGTGATTATCAAAACCTGCAGCATCTAGGCAAACCTATCACTTTGCGTCACCTCGCGACTCACAGAAGTGGGTTACCGCAAGATTTTGCATATACAAGCGCAGATATAAAGTCTGGCAAGGCTTTTGAGCTGTTCTCTAACTATTCAAAAGCGAAGTTTTTTGAAGATTTAGCTCAGTACCAACTTACCTCAATGCCTGGTGAGACATTTCAATACTCCAATGTTGGCGCAAACCTGACCGGGTATATTTTGGAAAACGTGTATAACCAACCATTATCTACACTTGTTGCGCAATTGATCACGGAACAATCGGGTGAAGAACACACAAGGTTTCGTTTAGAGCCCAGTGAGATAAGTAAAATAACGAGAGGGGTAGATAGAAACGGCAAAATTGCACCGTTACTCAGTCCACACTCGTTCGCTGAAGGCGGACTAACATCCACTGCAGCTTCGATTGCCGATTATATGCAGTATTTACTCAGCACCCAAGCAGAAGAAGTGCTGTTGTCGCGCACCTTATTAACAGAAACCAGCAGTGAACATGGCCATGCATTTTTTTGGAATACATACGAGTATCACTCAGCTAATCCTATGTTCTATCACAGTGGAGGCTCTATAGGTACTTCCACTTGGCTTGCGCTTTATCCAAAGCAGAAGTTAGGAATATTTATTGCCACAAATGTTTCAGCGAACAACACGCAAGGGAAATTAAATGATATTGCCAATGCGATTGTTGAAAAGTATGAGCAAGTTGGACAGTCGAAATAACAAGCGAATAGTTTCAAAGTATGGCAGACCATATTGAATATGTTGAGCGTCGCCTTTGCAGACTTAAGCATATACTAGGAGGTATCATGAGTTGGAAATGCAAAAATTGTAGTACTGAGATTGAAGAAACAAGTTTTGAAGTTTGTTGGAACTGTGGTTGTGAGAAAGGAAAAGAGAGCTTACCAGAATTAAAAAGTCCGTCATTACAATGCCTTCGTTGTGACTCCTCTATGGTGAAATTGGGCTCCAAAGAGTTCCATGAAGGATCACGATGGGGGGCTTTAGGTAATTTGGGTGAGTTACTTGTTAGTAGACAAGCACTTGATATGTTTGCCTGTAAAGCTTGTGGTAAAGTTGAGTTTTTCATCCCGAGTGAGAAAGAAAACAAATAACCAAAATTACTATTGGTAGCTTTCGCAGTGGGTTGTGCGCTAAGTTACTGATTTTGGGCTCAGGGTTAGTAGTTGGATAAGATATGAGTTTATTTGCATGGATACTCTCTCATGTCACGCTGGCGGCATTTTGGCTTTGGATTTTAAATTTTGGTGGAGCTGAAAAAATAGAGGGATGGAAGTCGTTCTTTATCATAGGGTGGTTTGCTGCGCTATGGACTGCTGAGCAATTGCGTTTGTATGCACTGTGTATTCTCGTACTACAAGTTCCTTGGTTTATTGCAGGCCTTTTGATACCACAATGGCGCGGCTTTGCAGTGTAACATCAATTTGCTTAATTAAGTGCTCTACTTTGAGGCGAGAAAATCTTGTCGATAACAAGACAAAGATTTTGCTATTTAGTTATTCTAAATAAGAAACCTTTAACGCAGTTAGCGTCAGATTTACTCCTTCAAATTGAGCAAGTATTAAGACAAACTGGTGTCATTGTCAGGCTTTGTAAAGGTGCTTGGATTATGCTGTTACTTAGTGCAATTATATTTAATTGAAAACTACACCGGCTCTAATAAATAAAAGGACAGTTTATGAAGCAGATGAGCATTCCAATTGTTTTATTTTGCGGCTTAATAATTTGCGATAAAAGTTATGCCCAAAACAATTACGGTTTAGGACAAAAGCCACCGGGATTAACACCCGAATTATTTGCTCCAGGTGTCGTTTCTACGGATGAGCACCGTGAGACTGAAGTGTTGTTTTTGCCTGATATGTCAGAGCTTTCTTTTACTCGCTCTGGTGGAGAATATCAAAAACCAACATGGATTGTGATGCAATATAAAAACAATCAATGGATTGAAAAATCAATACCTGAAGCAGGTAAAAAAGCATATCAGGAGCAATTTAGCCCACCGGTTTCACACATACAAAACATCGAGCCTTTTAAAGATATTCCAATCAGAGGTTATACTACCTCAGCAAAAGGGACACACTACTTTTATGTCTTAGATTTGAAAGACGGCAGTGGGCATTTGAGTTATTCACGGCTTGTTGATGGCAAATATGAAACACCGCACAAAATGAGTAAAGCAATTAATCAAGGAAAGTACATTGCTCACCCCTACATCGCGCCAGATGAGTCTTATATTATGTGGGATGCTGAAAAGGAAGGTGAAAACACGCCTGATATCTACATTAGTTTTCGTAACCAAGATGGCACGTGGACGAACGCAATAAATATGGGAGATTCGATTAATACGGCTGCGTACGAGCAACGACCAAAAGTATCACCAGACGGAAAGTATTTATTTTTTTGGCGAGGTGACAAAAAAGTCAAAAAAGATGGCACGAGTTACTGGGAAGGTAATCCATATTGGATGGATGCGAAGGTGATTGAAACGCTGAGACCAACACGCTAGTGCTCAATTATTCTTGGTTATACCACCACTAAAAACCTAGACTAAACAACCGCAATCCGGCCATTTTTTAGATGCAGTCAAAGTGCTATTTCGCGCAGTATAAATAACTTTCACCGTGCTATTTATCGCAGTTTGAAGTTATCTCAGTGTTGCGCTTTGAATGTTAAGGAGATCAATATGCAATTTCCAGAATTTGAAACACCACGCTTGAAGTTGACGGCGCTATCCGAATGCGACAGTAATGCTATTTTTGAACTATTTTCAAACCCAGAGGTAGTGAAATACTACGATTTAGAGGCGTTTAGTGAGCGATTACAAGCTGAAAAACTCATAGATTTCTTTCATTCTCGATTTGATAGCGGTGTTGGGATCCGTTGGGCTATCCGATTAAAAGACACTGAGCAGCTTATAGGTACGTGTGGTTTTAACTCATGGAACTCAGCGATGAAAAATGCAGTTATCGGTTATGATTTGATGCCGAAATTTTGGGGAAAGGGTTATACCACTGAAGCATTACACCAAATTATCTCCGCCGCGTTTGGTGGTTTACTAGCATGTGGCGCACTGAATCGAATTCAAGGAGATACGGTGCCGGGGAATCATGCATCAGAGGCTGTGCTAGAAAAGTTAGGTTTTAAAGCTGAGGGGGTTAGACGACAAAGTGGATATTGGAAAGAACAATTTCACGACCTAACGTGCTTTGGGTTATTAAAGTCAGAATTTAATCGCTGAGCCAATATTTTTTAAAAGGAAAGACTATGGACATCTGGACACTACTTTTATTTATCCCAGCGTGCTTTGCCTTGAATATGGCACCAGGGCCAAATAATCTTTTAGCGCTAAATAACGCTCGTCGTTATGGTTTTCGTATAGCTCTACTTGCAGGGTTTGGAAGGCTCGCCGCATTTTGTGTGATGATAGCGCTTGCCGCTTCAGGCCTTGCTGTTGTGCTGTATACATCGGAAATATTGTTTCTAGCCATTAAGATTTGTGGCGCGCTCTATTTATTATGGATTGCTTATAATTTATGGCGCTCAGACGTTAGTCCAGTTTCAGATGATGTCCGCAATCTGAGTATTACCGGACTTATGAAGCAAGAGTTCGCCCTTGCTGCGGGTAATCCAAAAGCCATTTTGATATTTACCGCTTTTCTCCCTCAGTTTGTCGATGTTGCAAAAAATGTGACAGAGCAACTTTCACTATTGGGGGCTACTTTTCTCGTTTTGGAAATAGTGGCTATCGCTATGTTCGCTGTTATTGGGCTGTATCTAAGGCAGTGGTTTAGTAAACCTAAACTGGTTAAACGTTTTAATCGTGCATGTGCTTCATTTTTGGCGCTATCTGGCGGCAACTTACTGTTGAGTAGACAGTAGCGATGCCAAAGTTAGTGACTCGCCAGCCCACAAAGTGATGCTACTTCTCAATTCACTCATCTGGTCTTGCGCGTGCTTGACAATAATTAGGGCCTGTTGACCTTTGCTGTTTGACTTTGTTCTCCTGAGTGTGTTTTGGTCGCGACGCTCGACTTGCCGCCTAGTAATCTAGGCAAAAGTTGAGCAACAATGAACAAAGCTCACTCAGGTGAACCCGAAGGGCAGCGCTTGATTGGCATTTCTACTGTGTTATCGCCTGACTCACATAGAATGACTATGCTACGCCGGCTCTGCCTTGTATAAATACCAATCAAACTGCTGCAAAAACAAACTTGAAAGATAAACAGGCCCTAATCATTGCGTGAAAGTATCGGTATGAATATAAAACTATTTCTAACAAGTACACGAATTATTACCATTCCTTAGGAGTGGTGGTTTTGTGTGCTTTTTTAATGAACCCACCAAAATAAGGTGGTTTTTTTGTATCTGCCTTGTGGGGCCACAGCAAGGAGGTTACATGAAGAAAGTAGCAGTTTTTGGTAAACCGGGAAGCGGCAAGTCTACGGTGAGTAAAAGACTGGCCGCGGCAATACACATCCCGTTATATCAATTAGACTCGATGCTTTACCAAGCAAATGGCGAGTTTGTTGACAGAGCCGCTTTTGATAAAGCACATCAAAACATATTGAATACTGATGCGTGGATCATTGACGGCTTTGGTCCGTTAGATGCATTTAAACAGCGCTTAGATGCAGCAGATACCTTAGTCTACATCGACTTACCATATCGAGTGAGTTATTGGTTTGTGATAAAACGTCTTTTAAAAAGCATAGTTACCAAGCCTGAAGGCTGGCCAGATGGTAGCTCAGTGTTTAAAGGGACGATTGCCAGTATTAAAACGTTAAGGCGCTGCCCGCAATTTTGGAATGAAGCATTTTTATCGCAGTTAGAGCAAAGCGCGCAAACCAAAGCACTCTATGTGATTAAGTCGGTTGCGGCGCTTGATAGCTTTGTACCCCAACATGTGAAGTAATACCACAAAGGGTACATGTGAGTAATGTATTGATTTGATTTGCAGCCTTTGGTGTTACGTCTTTTTAGCTGGACATGATGAATAATAAAACTTGTAGCAGTCTTACCCACACTAAAACAGTAATAAATCATCATATAATCGCAGCCATTATTTACCTTTGTACCTTTTTTGTTGTCCTGTATACTTAGCCAGTTTGATAATTGCGCATGGAGAGGTGCATGAGAAGAGTTGTAATATTTAATAAGAAAAAGCATTTTTTTTGGCCACGACCAGACGTTAACTCACTCAACCAAGAGATTGAGCAGATAGAGCAAGATGGTTGGAAGGTGTTGTCTGTTACGGCGTGCTAATTTTCTCTCGCTCTGGTGGACGACCTTCAGAGCTTTCTTTTACTGGCGGGGACGACCCCATTTTGGAGTTGTCATGAGCTGGTTGCTACTTGTTTTTGCAGGTTTATTGGAAGTCGTTTGGGCTATTGGTTTGAAATTTACCAACGGTTTTACGAAGCCTGTTCCCTCAATTATTACTTTAGTGGCGATGGCCGCAAGTTTCTACTTTCTTAGTGTTGCACTACGAACTTTACCGCTTAGCGTTGCTTATTCCGTCTGGGTTGGCATTGGTATGCTAGGGTCGATTATTGTTGGCTTTGTCTATTTTAAAGAGCCGTTGTCATCACTTAAGCTACTCAGTTTACTGTTGATAGTGATTGGGATTATTGGTCTAAAATTATCCTCTCAGGGTTAAATTACAGCTATAGTTAATCGGAGCTTAGTTTAGATAATTCCACTTCAGATGAAAAGGAAATTCAATGACGATTGAACTGAATATGGCGGGCTTACATACGCTTGTTGAGACTACCCTCACACCACTTAAAGACTATCATGGTGATTTGTTACCTTGGCGCGGGGAAATAGCAGAAAGCCATAGCTTTGCATTGGAGGGTATAACCGCAAGTGTTACTGGTGACACTAAGGTTGAGCTTATCAACGCGAGCACTGCCATAGATGAAGACGGTATTATTGGTGAGCAAAATGAGGTTAATGCAGATCTCGAACTTACCACAACACTTACCTATAGTGATGAGGTGTGCTGGATAAAATACAGCACACACATTGACTTTGATCTCACCTGTGCCTCCAAAGCGGAGCTGCTTGGTATCAAGACAGATGGGCAGGCACAATGTAAACTAGCAGCCTACCTTTGCCATCAACCACATGAAGCTGTGGGTCTTGCCTTAGGCCGCGACCTTGCAGCTATGCCGGTTATTTTCGATGTTGAGGATGTTAAGTCACTTGCACCTAACAATGCATTGATGATGGAAACGGCAGGGGCGTTAACGGTGAGCGCCAATTTTAGGTGGTCAGATATAATCGCGCAAAATCTCGATATGTTTAGCCGTTGGTTGGATCAAGGAGAATTACTTGATATTAACCTTGATTCGGCTTTGAATGTGGACCTTAATATCGAGATCCGTGGTGGCTTTCGTGTTGTCTTTTCTAAACGCTTAGATAAACCACACCATACTTTCCTCGCAATTAAAAAATCAACATTGTCGAATACCGCTTTAACAATCACTGGGGGAGTGAACGCCAAATTTGCCGACCAAACCGGATTTAAGCAAGCTTATTCGAGTATTTTGACAGGGATATTCAACGCACCTCTGGATAAGGTTGAAGAAATCCTCTCACTCGTCGCAACAGAATCACCCGATGAAGCGCAAAACGACCTGATCTTAAGATTAAAAGATCGCTTACAGCTTGATCCACTAACGGACAGTTTAGAACGACTTCAAAGCGAGCTGCTGACCATTAAAAAAACGGTGTTAGCAAATATTGAAACAGCTGCAAAGCTAAAAGCCGAGTTAAGTGTTAAGTTTGAATATACACGTTTATCCAGTCATCAATCGCTGCTTGAGGCGAAATTAACTACCAAAGGCCTAGAGCAGGTGCATCTTGATGCGCTATTTGGGCGGGTTGGTACTATCACTCAGCCTAGTTACCAAGATGAAATTGAGATAGAGCGCTTCTTCTTTCAAACCAGTACTGAAATCAAGCAAGCCTATGGGTTCAATTTAGGCTTTGGTGCTTGGTCGGCCATGAGCCGTAACAGCTATTCATTTAAAACCATTGAAACGAGAGACAAGCTAAATAGAGTGCAACTTGCTACGCTTGGAATGCGTGGTTATCAAGATGATATTAATGGCGATAAACGTCATTACTATCTCAGCTTTGATGCTCAGATGGTGGCCTTTTCAACATCAACGCCGCCTAAGCTACGCGAGTTTACGTTGGGTCTGACGCTCGTACATGAACAGCAAGAGGCGAGTGTGACCAGTAACGAGCTGGACCAGTTGGTCGATGATTTATCGGTATGGGGTATGATCCCAGAGTTTGAATATGAGGATACAAAACACCGGTTGAGCGAGATACTCAAAGATGCCGATAATGTGCGAGTCGTTAAGTCCTTACATCTTGACCATGACGCGTTTGTTCAGTTACTGCCTTTATTAGGTCAGTTTGATAGTCGAAGACTGGCCACCTCGCTTGCCGCTGCATTACCCATTAATCATAAAATACTTCCTGAGCGTGCAACTATAGAAAATCGAGTGAAATTATATGATGCGATTTTTGAGGCATTGTTAAATTCGCAACTTAACTCTCATAACGAAGTGGCTCTGGCGACATCTCAATATCTCAAAGCAAAGGGATGTCGAAAACTTGCATGTAAAGAGCGGGATTGGCGCAGGCTAGGTGCGAGCAAATTCCAAACCCTAGCAGGAATAGTCGAGTTGCATCCGCGGATTTTGCAGGATATTAAAAACCTATGCGATGGCTTTGCGCAACTTAACCTCGCTTATCACCAAGAAGGGAATTATTCTGTGCTTGAAAAAGCATTTAATCTTTTTGATGATATGGGCGAACATGGATTCTATAACCGCTTTTTCGCCCATTATGTGTTGCAATGTACGCGCACTTTTCCTCAGGCACAAAATGGCACCAAAGTGACGGTGAAGCTAGAGTTTGTTAAAGACGGTAAAGAAATTGATGTGCTTTGGGGCAAACGCTAAGGGGTTATTGCGCTAGCTTCGCTCTGAACTTGAACAGCCATCACTCTTCTTTAAGATCATTGCTTAATTTTCTCTTCAGTTTCGATACTGCATCATGTTGGCAATCTAAGCCCATATACAAGTAACACATTGTAATTGTGGGTGACTTTTATTTGTTGGACTTAAGGTCGGTTAGATAAAACGAGATCAGTCCATGTAAAGGCGGTTTGTATCCATATGAATGATGTAGTTACTGACAAAGTACGGTTTACTTTTAAAAACCATCCCCAAGGATGTGCTGAAGAATTTATTGTTGCTATGGCAGTAGGCGATAATATTTATCAGATAAAAGGTGCCCCGCTTTTTGCTTTTGGTGTTAACTATGACGACCACGTTTTGGTTGCACCAGATACCAAAGGTGCTTTAGAAGTTATCGATATAGTGGCTCGAAGTGAGTATCATTCTTTGCGGATCCGCTTTACAAACGAGTTAGAAAATGCCAAAAACATAGAGCTACTTCAAGAGCTTACTCTATCTGGCGTGGAGAGCGAGCAATTTGATGATGGGTGCTTTGCGTTGACGGTTTCACCGCAAAGAGAATATGAATCTTTTATCGATATCTTGCATTATTATCAGGAGCTTGGCGTATTGAAGTATGAACTTACCGGCGAGCCCCACGATAGCTTCGATGGTAAAAGTGCATAGCTAAGGAAAATTACCTAATTCTTCACAAATTCAGTGGCTTAGTGTTCAGTTTTGTGTTTCACTTGGAACCCTAATAAGCACGATAGTTTACTTTCGTACTTAATTTATAAAAACTGTTAAATGCTAAGGAAACACAAGGATGGCTGTCAATTTTGTTGGAGGGTGTTTATGTGGACATATCCGTTTTACTGCAACCGGAGTACCTCATAACCCCCATACTTGCTCCTGTAAAATGTGCCAACGGCACAGTGGTGCGTTAACTGTCGCTTGGGTAGAGTTCGCAAGTGAAGAGGTAAGCTGGGATGGACCTGGCGGTGCGCCTAAGGTGTGGCGTTCATCGGATTATTCATCGCGTGCATTTTGCCCTGAGTGTGGCAGCACATTAGGCGCAATAGATGACGCACCTGTCATTGCATTAGTGCTCGGCGTTTTTGATGGCAATAGTCGTAAAGCCCTAGAACCCAAATCTCATTCTTATATTTCAAGAAGGCCAAAATGGTGGCGTATAGGATGCAATTAGTCTCTGTGCTGTATGTGAGTAAATTATGACTTATTACGCTATCGAAGATGCGTCGTGGCCTGAGATCCTAACGCTACAAAATCAGGCGTATCATGATGTTGCGCCGGAAACTGTGGATATCCTAAAAAGTAAATGGATGCGCTCGCCTAAGAGTTGTTTTGTTTTTAAACAGCATCGAGCCGTGAATGCCTATTTACTGGCGCACCCTTGGTACGATGAAAAGCCGCCGAGTCTGTTTACATTACTTCCTGAACAACCGCCTAGTTCGTCGTTGTTTCTACACGACCTAGTTGTTTCACAAGCCGTATCTGGGCAGGGAATAGGTGCCTTGATGATTAAACGCTTAGTTGAGTTGGCGATCCAAATGGGGTACTGTCGCATTCGGCTCGTGGCTGTGCAAAATAGCGTCGGGTTTTGGTTGAAACTAGGCTTTGTTTCAAAGCCAATAAAGGTATGCAAAAGTTATGGTGAAGATGCGCAACTGATGGAAATGAAAGTGTAAGGTGCGCCAGCTAAGCTTGGAAGTCATGAAAGTAGCCATACGGTAATTTACGATGATTAAAAAAATAGTAATTATATTCTCGCTGCTGTTTGCATCTAGCCACGGCAGTGCTGATGAATTAAAGCCATTCACAAGCGATGGTTGTAGTGCATTTCCTGATGGTACTTTGGCGCAAAATGAACTGTGGTTGAGCTGTTGCACGGCACATGACCTTGCCTACTGGAAAGGTGGTACCGCTATAGAGCGCGAAAATGCCGACATTGCCTTGCAAAAATGTGTTGCTGCGGTAGGTCAAGAAGAAGTGGCAACCTTGATGTTAGCGGGTGTACGACTTGGTGGGTTGCCTTATTTACCTACGCCATTTCGTTGGGGGTACGGGTGGTCTTATCCTAGACGTTACGCCGAATTGACCGCTGAAGAGATAGAGCAAGTAAATAAGCACATGGCAAAACTAGCATTAGACAAAAAATAAATTGACGCAAAGTCAAATTCTGTATATTTTCTCCGCGATGTTTCAATGAGGGCCATACAGTCAACTCGTCAACCCAATATTAGGCAGATCCTCACACGCATTAAGTGCCTGTGATTTTAACCTTTTGTTCTGAATTTGGGAAACGGATAAGACTGCATCAACCGCTGTTTATAGCCGATGTTGCGTCCCTTTTTTCCGCTGCTCAAATTCCTTTGATTTGGGAAATTCGCATGGCTGAGCCAAGTGCAATTAGCATCATTCCCCCAGTCGTCGTATTGACGCTTGCAATTATCTTACGTCGTCCTATCTTGTCCCTTGTTTTAGGGGCGCTTGTAGGACTCGCATTGTTAGACCCAGCCACCGTATTGGCAAATTTTGCTGATGCTTCGCTAAAAGTGATGGGCGATGAAACCATCGGCTGGCTTATTCTGGTATGTGGTACGTTTGGTGCCTTGATAGCGCTGCTAGTGCACACCGGCGGTGCCTTAGCATTTGGCCGCAATGCACTGAAAATGGCAAAAGGGCCAAAGTCGTCTTTGCTTATGACTTATTTTTTGGGTGTGATCATTTTTATTGATGACTACCTCAATGCGCTGACGGTTGGTGAGACGATGCGTCGCGTTACCGATAAGTTTAAGATTTCTAGGGAAATGCTTGCTTATGTAGTGGATTCAACCGCTGCACCTATCTGTGTTTTAGTACCACTTTCGACTTGGGCAGTGTTCTTTGGCGGTTTGCTGGTTGATAACGGTGTCGCGGGAGAAGGACAGGGGATCAGTACGTATATTCAGGCCATTCCTTACATGCTGTATGCTTGGGTGGCCGTAATTATGGTACCACTGGTGATATTTGGTATTGTGCCTCTGTTTGGCCCAATGAAAAAAGCAGAGCTTGCAGCTAAACAAGGACAACCCGCGCTTGAGCAGATAGATTTGGAAGAAGTACATACACCGGATCACTATGCTGCAAAAGCCATTGAGCAAGAGTTCGAACAAGCCGACACTCAAGGCAAACTGGTTAACTTTTTGGTGCCTATTGGTTTGCTGGTGGCGTTTACGGTGTACTTTGATATTGATGTATGGAAAGGTTTGTTAGCGACTTTGGCAGTGACTATCCCATTTTATATGGTGCAAAGGTTGATGCCGCTTGCAGACATGCTTGAGCAAATGATCAATGGTTTTAAATGCATGCTACCTGCGATAGGAACGGTAATCGCCGCATTTATCTTTAAGGATGTGTGCGATCAACTGCTATTGCCACAATATGTAATAAATGCACTGAGTCCTTATATGACAGCTGGTTTACTGCCTGCGATGGTGTTTTTATCTATGGCTATTTTGGCCTTTGCAACTGGCTCTAGTTGGGGGATCTTCGCCGTGACTATTCCTATCGTGATGCCTTTGGCCATTGCTGTTGATGCTAATATTCCTCTGGTCATAGGCGCGTTGTTGTCGGCATCATCATTTGGTAGTCAGGCGTGTTTCTACTCGGATTCTACGGTATTGGCAGCTCAAGGCTCAGATTGTAACTTAGTCAGTCACGCCATCACTCAGCTACCTTACGCGTTGATTGCGGCTGCAATTGCCTTTGTTGGCTTCTTGATTATTGCATAGTCGCGGGCAAGTTTTAGGGTTAGTTCTGCTAACCCTTCAAAGCTAACCCTTCAAAGCTAACCTCTCAAAACTCTTGTAGTTTTATTTACTCTATTGCTCAAGTCTTGCTAGGCTATATAACCAGATCCTAAAAGTGTAAGGATAGCTATGTTCACACCTCGCAAGTTGGCCGAAAATTATCGCGAACTGATAAGCAGTATCGGTTTCTATCCCTCTTTACTTGCAGTTGCATTTTTTATTTTTGCGCTCATAACCACGGCACTTGAATATGCAGCTCCTATCAGCAACTTTAAAGAGCTTATAGCGATTGTACTGGTCGACAGTGAAGAGAACGCACGAACCATTTTAAGCACGCTTGTGGGTAGTATCATCTCATTGACGGTATTTAGTTTTTCAATGGTGATGATTGTACTGAATAATGCCAGTGCAGGGTTATCACCTAGAGTACTGCCGGGTCTTATCACCAGAAAGTCGCACCAGCTGGTATTGGGGTTTTATCTCGGCAGTATCATTTACGCCATCATTATGCTGATAAACATTCGTGGCGTGGGCGATGGTGAAACTGGGATCCCGGCGTTAGGGGTTTTATTTTCGCTAGTGTTTGGATTGATCTCATTAGGTTTTTTTGTGTTTTTTATCCATTCAATCTCCCGTGCCATACAGGTTGATAATGTGCTAAATGATCTGTTTAACAACACCAAAAATGAGATGAAGAATATTATCACCAAACAGCAAGAGCAGCCTTTTGATAACTTTCCTGACTTCTCGAGTTGGCATAATTTACCCAGCACAGAAGAGGGGTATTTTAAGGGAGTACACAGTGACAAACTGTGCGCGTTGTGCGAGCAACATGACTTAAAAATATATATTGCTGTTAAACAAGGGTTTTTTACCGTTAAAGGCTACCCGTTTCTTAAGTGTAATAAGGATCTCAGTGAAGATGAGGCGCTACATGATGCGTTACTCAGCTGTTTTATTTTTTATGTTGAAGAGTACATCAGCGACCATTATCGCTATGGTTTAACACAAATCTCGGAGATTGCAGTGAAGGCCATGAGCCCAGGGATTAATGATCCCGGTACTGCGGTAAAGGCGATTGATATGCTGAGTATTTTACTTATCCAACGTTTGGATATTTGCGATGTGAACTACTCCTTTAAACACGCTAAAAATGAGCCGCTTTTATATATCCACGAAGCGTCTTTTGATGAATTACTGCATGATAATTTTACTCCGATAAGAAACTATGCCAAGACCGATGGCTATGTCATGGTCAATGTGTTGGAAGCGTTTAAAAATATACTGTTTCGCTCGAGTGCGGATCAACACGCGACGGAAAGTTTATTTAATTACTTAGAGGCCATCATCGACGATGTGCGTAATACCATCACTAACCCGTTTGACCGTCAACGGATCATTGAAATGCTTGAGGCTATTGAGAAAATTAATGACGACAAAGGAGAAGCGCTTATTACACAATTTAAACGAGAATAAGCGCGAACTTTTTTAATTCAGCGCAAGCTTAGCAAGACCGGCGGCAATGGCAGAAAGTGAGAGTAGTCTCAGTAAAATGATAGCAATATCAGAGCTGCCGCCTGCAGACGTATTTCGATAAACTAAGGGATAGTCAAAAAATATAAGCAAGTAGAGTAAGTCAAAAAAGCCGATCCGGGCACCATTGAGTTCTACTTTTGTACCACCTTTTAATAAGATTTCAGCAAAGCATAAATTGGCTGTGGTTTTTATTCTTCCGCCTTTGCGGTCTTTTAATAGTAAGTAATGAAAGGTGATTTCAGTAATGTCTTCTCTAGCAATTTTTTGCGTACCAGTTACCTTTGTTTTTATTGCTTTGGGCGAAATGGTTAATTGGTTTTTCGACACGTCCATCACCCATTGAGAGCCAAAGCCAAATTTTTTGTACAGCATGACTCTTTTAGTGAAAAAGATAATTAAAAATGCGATTAAACAAGCAGGAAAAGCAATAGAGCGAGGGTAATCACCATCAATAAAGGATGCAGTGATAGCCAAGGCGAAGACGAGTAATGCAAATAAAAACTCAGCGCCACCAGAAAGCATGCCCAGCGCAGCGATAGATTTGAGTGACACCCGCGACTTATCGTTCAATTCATTTTTGTTTTTTAGAGTCACATATTTGAACCACACTTTATCCGTGAGTGATAAATCGAGTGTGTGTTTAGCCAACGACATAGGGCACCTCCTTGGTATTAATAAAAGCAATGATCCTGGTCCATTTATATCGCATTTCCATGAAACTTGGAAATCTTTCAACTGGTTGCGTTGTGTTTTGACTAATAGATTGGTACTTTTTTTGATTACCAGTTGGTACAATTATGGGAATGTTTGGGAAGCGGAATATATGATCCAAAAATTAAACAATCGCGATGTGTCGATGGCGAGAGAAATTTTCAATGTATTTCAACGCTCATACAAAGTAGAAGCTGAGTTTATTGGGGCGAGTTATTTTCCGCCTTTATCTCGAACGATAGAAGATATATGCGGTGCGACGAGTCACTTTTATGGATATTTTGAAAATCAAAATCTTGCCGCAGTCATTGAAATTGTCATTTTTGAGAAAACGCTAGAAATAGATAGCCTGACCGTTGATCCCAGTTATTTTCGCAAAGGAATTGCGGGTGAACTCCTAAGTTTTGCGATGTCGGAGTTTGATGTCGAAAAGGTGATTGTAGAAACTGCAACGGCAAACGCGCCCGCTATTACACTCTACCAAAAATACGGTTTTGTTGAATACAAACGCTGGTTGCCCGGACATGGCATTGAGAAAGTAGCACTGGCGGTGGATGTTTGTAGCCAGCACTCAAAATATTAGTAAGTTTGTTCTACCCAATAAATTTATCTATGTATGTCATAGTGTTGGCATATCAATGACGCCTAGATGACGCAATAATAAGGAAGATCTCCAGTTATAGTTTTATCAACAATATAGAGGAGATCAATTATGGAAATGCAAATAAACAAACAACTAATAAAATTGAAAAGAGTAGAACGGGCATGGAGTCAATCTGAATTGGCACAGGTTTCTGGGTTAAGCCTGCGAACGATACAACGCATCGAAAAGTCAGGAGCAGCATCGCTCGAGTCGATAAAAGCACTTGCTGCGGTTTATGAAGTTAACGTGATGGAAATTCAACTTAAGCCTGAGTCAAAAGGCACCAAATTAAAACGCAAAGCTGCCGCATTTCTTGCAGGCACTGCAGTGATGGCAGCCAGTATTTTTACCTTAACGGCTTCAGCTAAACCCGTGATGGTTGACCTTATGCTAACCTCTCAAGGACAAACGCTGGCTGATGTTCAGGTTTTGAATGAAGAAGGCGCATTCAGCGAGTTTGTTTTTTCAGATAAGCTAAAAATTCGTCTTACTTCAACCGTTGAACAAGAAAACCAAGTGAAAATAGTGACCGAGATTTACAGTTTATCTACCGAGGGTCAAGTACTTGTCGCTTCCCCTAGTGTTACGGTTCAACATCAAAAACAGGCTGAAGTACACTTTGATGATTATCAGCTCTCGTTGTCACCACATCTGTGATGCAAAAAGCTCAGTAAGTTAAAGCAAACTTATTGAATTTTTTCTGATTATTGAGGCAAAGAAATAACCACACTAAACAAGTCGGTATAAATTGTCATGTAAACTTGATGTTACTCAATTTATGGTGTGTTATATTGTATCTAAAATGGTGCAAGGTTTATTTTATGATCACAATAACGGATGGGCCACTTCATCTTTACCAAGTGGAGCAAGGTGGTATTTTGGTTACAGGCATTTTGGCCGAGCTTGACGTTTCAGTGTTACCTGAGCAAGCGATTCTGCCTCACGAGTCGGTTTCGGTTACCCATGCTATGGCGCTGAAAAAGCGTGTTCAGCTCGAGAAGTTGCTGTTACCCCCGTGTCTTTTGGTCGGAAAACTTAATTTGGACAAGGTGCGATGGCAAGCGGAATGTGTTGAAACTGCGCAGTGGCACAGTGATTGCGGTGAGTGTACTCATCGCCTCTATGCTGTTGAAAATCGTCACGTGCTACATGAATTCAGACAGCAGATCGCAATGCACCAACAATGGCTAATTGCTGATGGACATCACAGGATGTTTGCTGCCAGCCAACGTCATGCGCCTCAATCTCGGATGATGGCATGGTTAGTTCCACAGCAAGATGCGGTGATAACGAGTTTCGCGGTGCAGGCATCTTACACACAAGCTGTAGATGTTACTAAATTCAAACAGCACCTTAGCGATTTTGATATCTGTGAATCCTTGGAGACTGAGGCCGATTATACTATTTGGTTGGGGAAAGCGGCTTTATGTTTTGCTCTCCAACGCGCGACAAGCGATTCTTATCTTATTCAGACCCAGTTGCGTAGAGCACTGCAGGCAATACCAGCGTTTGAGGAGCTGTGGTCTAAAAATAAAGTTGAGCTAAGTGATGACGCTCATATTGTAACCGCCATCTGTCGCGCCCCCATAATTGAAGACATCTTTGCTGCTGCCAAAGCAGGTAAGTACTTTCCAGAAAAGTCGACCTTGTTTACGCATAAGGCCGACAGCCAAGTGCTTTACCATTTAAATCAGCAGGCAGCTTGTGCTTAAAAGCCCTCAAAGAGGGCGATACTTACAACTGTTTAAAGGCTTCAAGCACCCTAAGGTTTTGCTCAGGAAGTCCAATACTTACTCTCACAAAATGATCAAAACCTGATTCTAGCCAAGGTTTTATCATTATTCCTTGTTGCAGCAGCAAAGATGCGACATGCGCAGACGGCTGCTTGACATCAATAAATAAAAAGTTAGCTAGACTTGGCGCGACAAAATAACCCAGCTCAGTGAGGGCGGCGCTGAGTTTTCCCCTCTCGCGATTCGTTTGCGTGACCGTGTCTGCCAAATAGGAGGGATCTTGTAGTACCGCAATCGCTGCAAGTTGTGCTAGTCGATTTACATTGTAAGGAGTACGTACGCGGTGCAGATAATCCGCCAATTGTGCATTTGCCATCACGCCGTAGCCCACTCTAAGCCCTGCAAGGCCATAGGCTTTGGAAAAAGTCCGTAATACCGCGTAGGGGCGGGGCTGTGTTTGAAGTAGCGTTAAGCTGTCAACAAACTGTTTGTGGCCTTGGGCGTACTCGCAGTACGCTTCATCAATGACGATAACCGTATTGAGCGGACAGGCATCAATGAGGCGCTGCAAATTATTGGCATCAAACGTACAACCTACAGGATTGGACGGGTTGGCAAGCATAAGCATTTTTAAGTCTGGATAGCATGCGATAGCATCGAGCCAATCATCAATTCGATAGGACAAATCGCTTTGCATCGGCACCTCCAGTACCTTTGCCCCCATCATATTGGCGTAAATCCCATGAAGCGCAAAGGTAGGCTTGGCCACTAACACTTTATCGCCTTGACTGAGAAAGGCTTTGCAGAGCATTGAGAGTACATCCTCGGAGCCATTGCCGAGTACAATTTGTTCTCTGGTAACGTTAAGCTTAGTGGACAGGCGCTCGCTCAGCTCTGTGCATTGACTGTCTGGATAGCAGCTAGCGGTATGCAGCTGTGTTTTAAAAGCATCAAGCGCTGCAGGACTTGGCCCTAAAGGGTTTTCATTCACCGAGAGGTTTATCATATTGGGGTGGAGATTACGCGCCGTTGCTTGCTCAATGGTTTGTCCTGCACCATAGGGCGGCAGTGCAATGACTTCTTTGCGGGCTGGGTTTGGCATTGTCGTTGTCATGCGTTTTGCTCCTTGAGTGATGTGGGCTCAAGCAAACGGTTAGCCCTATGATTAAAAAGCCAAATCTCAGATAGCGCTGTGACCGCAAGCCCTAACATTAAAGCGTACCAAACGCCCAAAATTCCCAAAGAGAAAAACTCTTGAAATAACCACGCACCGGGAAGACCAATACACCAATAGCCAATTAACGACAGCATTAGGGTGCTTTTCACATCGCCAAGTCCACGCAATATACCGAGCCCGATATTTTGCCATGCGTCAAAAAACTGCAAAAAAGCGGCAATAACGAGTAGTTCTATGGCGATAACAACGACGTCGGAATTTTGTAATTCTTCTGCACTTAAAAATGGCCGCAGCACAAATTCAGGTACGAATAAATAGATTAACGCGAAAACAGACATGACCGCGGCGCCGCAAATAATACCCAAATTACCGATACGTTTTGCATGATGAAAGTCTCCAGCAGCGTTGGCTTCACTGATGTAAATAGAACAAGCAGATGAAATGCCTGCAGATACCATAAATACGATGTACACCATTTGGCTTACCACGTTGTGGGCGGCTAGGACATTCACACCGAGTGTTGCCACAAATAGCGCAAGCACGGTGAAAAACCCAGCTTCAAGTCCGTAAGTTGCGCCAATTGGTACGCCCATTTTCCATGTTTTGGTAAGTGCTTCGCGGTCGGTTTGCCAAAACTTTATAGTGAGGTAGGGGCTGAGTACGTCATCGCGCTTGGCAAATAGTACAAACAGTAAAAACGATAAATACAGCACGATACACGTGGCGGCTGCCACCCCCACAAAGCCGAGTTGTGGTAGGCCAAACTGACCAAAAATGAGACCATAATTGAGTACGATAGTGAGGACTACAGACACACTCGTAATTAACATCAATGGCCCTGGCCTTTTCAATCCAACACTAAAATGCCGTACGCTTTGAAACCAAAAACAGGGTAATAAGCCCAAAGCGACAACGGTTAAATATTGGGTCGTCAAATTGGCAATCGCCTCGGATGTACCGATAAATCTTAAAAATGGCTCTATGGCAAACATCGCGGCGGCAAACAGTAGACCCAAAAATGTTCCGATAAGCATGCTGGCGTTAAAAAGAGGAGTGATCTGATCTAGTTTTGCCTTGCCGATTGCATCAGACACCAAATTACCCGTTGCCGTGACTACGCCCGTTCCCATGGTTCTAAATTGATTAAAAATACCAATGGCGAGGCCGCCAGCAGCCAGCTCTAATGGGCTCAACATACCGAGCATGATAAGATCTATCGTTGCAATTGCCACGTAGAGCAGATTGGTCAGAATAAGCGGCCCTGCGAGCTGGCTTACTTTAAAAATATCGGTGCGCGCTGAAGCTACCATAGGGTTACTTCCTCCACGTTTTCTTGTGTGATGGCAAAGTCCGCAACGGCTCGTCCGAGCGCCACGTCAGTAATGATCATGCCGCTGTTATAGACAAAGATAATTTCATCAGGGTGAGTTCGTGCCGGTTTTTCACCATTTAGTATTTCAGTCAATGTCGCATCAACGGTGGGTAGCTTGCCGTCCTCGTCTAATAAATCGTCTCCGGTGACCTTCATTTGTTCTGCATCCGTTGTGAGCAACCTATCAGCTCGGTGTAGCACTGATTTTTCGATTCCATAGCCAACCAAAATCACCACTGCGCCGGGTTTCAACCATTCATATTTAATGTTTTCTTTGGCGGACAACCCAGTAACGGCAAGGATCACATCGGCTTGCCTTACCGAAGCTTCTAAGTCTTGTGATACCGCAACTTGTCGCTGTGGGTGATGCTCCTTTAGTTTTTGCTGAACCGCTTCCAAGCCTGCTTGATAGCTACCGTGGACGGTTAGGTGTGTGAGTTTTGGTAATGCCGTGACGAGCATAGGTAAAGCGATTTGCCCTTGAACTCCTGTGCCTACAACCAACGCATTTTTGGCATCTGAATGAATGGCATACTTTGCAAACAAGGCGGAGGTGGCTGATGTGCGCATAGGGCCCAGCTCTTTTACATCCATTAGGGCCACAGGGTGGCCTGTGGCATCATCGCAAAGGAAGATAAAAGAGTAAAACTGATATTGGTTACGGCTTCTGTCAGGGTCGTATTCGTAGACCACTTTAAAGCCAACGGTATTACTAGCTGCATCTCGGCCAGCCATACTATAGGCGATGGAGCGGCCATCTTGTGGCGTCATAATCACTTTAAGTGGGTTGGCAGAGTCGGGGTGATGCAGTGAGCGAAAGGCATTTTCCACCACCTCAATAACTTTACTGTAAGGAAAATCAAGTTGCGCCAATCGGGCTTCATTAAGTATCGGCAGAACAGTTTGTTGGGTCATGGTTAGGCTCTCGCGGCAGGTTTATATTGCGTTAATAGGTCATCGAGTTCCTGCTCGATGTTAATGTCGTTAAGGTCGTGTTTTGCCATCCAATCATCATTGAATACGGTATCGAGATATTTCTCGCCGCCGTCACAAACGAGTACTACAAATAAGCTATCTGCGGGGGCGGTTTTTAACGCCTGTAGTGCTTCGTATATAACCCCCCCTGCCGAACCACCGACCATTAGGGCGTAATGCTTGGCAAGGTATCTGGCGGTATTAAACGCTTGTTTGTCAGATACCTTCACGCCTTTGTCGATGAGTTCATACTCAATAACTGGACCTATCTCAGCGCCTTCCGGCGTCCCCGTTCCTGATTGATGATAATTCAGTCCTGGTCCACCAAAAATCACAGAACCCACAGGCTCAACCCCAATCGTTGTGAGTTGATGACAACCTAAGTCGCGCAAAGCCCTTGTTGTGCCGCATAGCGACCCACCTGTGCCAACCGCACCGACAAGGTGAGTAATGTGTTCACCAAGTTCATAAAAGACCTCTTGCGCCAGTCCTGTATAGCCGCGGCTATTGGCAAAATTATTGTGTTGGGCGGTCCAAAATGCGCCTTGCTCTTTTGCCAGCTTTGCGGCCATTGCATCTCGAATATCAGTCGATAAGCTGTCGTCTCCGGCTTCGCTAACACAGATCACTTCCGCGCCAAAAGCTTTCATATTACTGATTTTCTCTTTTGCCGCATGGTTATCCACAAGAGCGGTAAAACGATAGCCACGCTCCGCTGCAAGCAGTGCAAGACCAACGCCGGTATTGCCGGAGGTTGACTCAACGACCCAGCCCCCCGGCTTCAGTTGGCCACTGGCTTCTGCTTCATCTAACATAGACTTCGCCATTCGGATCTTAGCGCTACCGGTGGGGTTAAACTGCTCAAGCTTAAGATACAGTTTGCTACCGTTTGGTAGGCTTAAAAACTGCATTAGCGGGGTATTACCAATGCTTTGCGATACCCTTAAATAAGGGGTTAGGTGTAATGTCGAGGCGAGCGAATGCTGCGCATTTATGTTCATAAATAGGCTCCTTTACGTTGTGTTGTTGGGGTTTTTAGCTAAGTAGTTGCCAAGAAAGTCTATTGTTCTCCCACGTTACGGCGATTTTTCGTGGCAATGGCATAGAGTGAAATTCGGATTCATTTGAATCCATTTGATACCCTGCGGTGTTGAGGTAAACCATTAAGTCATCACGCTGCGGTAGTTGCGACAAGGGGATAAATCGCCAACTTAGCATGTCGCTATCTAGACAGGTTGCTCCGCCAAAAGCCACGCGATACGCTCCTTGTTTGTGGTTTGAATGTGCCGTGAGTAACAGCGGACTCGGCAAGTATTCACTTTCAAACCACTGTTCTGACAGCGATAAGCTTGAGCCCGAAAGTGTAGCGATATGACAGTCAGATGTGCCTAGGTGCGGCTTTGTCCCTTGCACTTTAAACAAGCTAATACCAGCTTCATCGAGCAGTGCTCGGCCAGGCTCGAGCATTAATGTAAGGCTCCTTTGGCGTAATGCTGCTAATGCGGTTTGTCCATGTGTGTTCTTCACTGCCAAAATAGCGTGTAAGGTATCCGCAGGGCTTTGCTCATTATGGTAGGGATAAAACCCTGCAAAGGTTTTACCTGCAAAAAAGCATTCAAAGTCCAAGGCTTGTTGCCACTGCTCATTTTGTAGATAGGAGACGGGCAAGCCACCGCCAATATTCACTTTTGATGGCGACAGTCCTATTTGCCTAGCCTCGTCTATCGCACCGATTAAAGTATGAATGCTCTGGCCACGTGCTTGTGGGCAGTATCCGCTTAAGTGGCAGCTAAATCCTTCCAAGCTTACCCACTCCTTGTATTCTCGGCACTGGGCCAATAATGGCGTAAGCTGGCACAGTGAACTGCCAAAGCGTGAGGCTTTAGTTGGTTGTGTTTGTAAACGCAGTAGCACCCGTGCAGGGCGCTTTCGCTGGCGGGCCAGTGTAATGACGGAGTTTAACTCAGCACTTGAGTCAATAGCGATAAGCGCTTGATGTACAAGCGCTAAGCTAAGTAGTGCATCTGATTTATGCGGACCAGATACACCAATTTTTTCACCTTGAATACCACCGCTTAGGGCAAGTTCAAACTCTTGCACACTAGCCACGTCTATTCCTATATCGTGATTAGACGCGACTTGAGTAAAACATTGGGCTTTGTTAGCTTTTTTTGCAAAATAAATCTCATGCTCAAGCCCAAGCGTTATAAAGTTGGCTTGCAGGGTTTCGATATTTTCCGCAAAACGCTGAGGAAACACTAAATGTAGCGGTGCTCCCAATGCCGCTGCCCATTCAAATAACTTGGCTTGATGCTCCGCGAGCAGGCTTTGCGTTTGTGGATGCAATTTTGCAGTGAAGGCGTCACTCATACGACTAACACCTCTTTGTTGTTTGCACTGTCTAACTTGTTGACGTGGCGTTTTGCTATAAAGAGTAAGCCAACGGCTAGTAGCAGCAACCAAATTAGTGGCGTGTAGTTGTTCACAGGTGTGGCAAAGTCATTGCTAAATTGAGGAATATTCGCAAGATCCGTGAGCGTTGGCTTTGCGCTACAACCCTCACAAGGTGCAAAATCGCCTCTTTGATTGGCTTTGGCAATTTCGTTGGCAAAGAAACCTTGTAGTGCTTGATGATGAGCTTCAACTTCTTCCATAAAGGCGTGATGACGTGCTAATCCATTGCCCGCTAAATCAACCAACAGTGTTTGTGCGATGAGTGCGGGGGAGAGATATTGTAGCTTTTGCGCATTATGTTGCTGTGCTTGTTGCGCTGTTAAAAATCGCCCATCTTGGGCTGCCATTGCGCGTTCGACAGAATTAATAGTAGCAATTTTTTTGGTGGCGTAATCGCTGGCACCACTGCCATTTTTTGCAAGCTCTGGATGATCTTGAAAATACTGAGCTAAAGTCTTTTCACTCGCTTTTTGGGCTTCGTCGCTGGCGGCACGGAGGCTATCTATATAGTGAATTCGTGAAGGCGTTGGGTCGAGTAAAGCGATGCTGGTATTGACCAAAGCTGGGACCACAATTACCAAGGCGAGCCAACAGGTGACTAAGGTGGCAGCATTGTTTGCCGCACTTTTGGCTCTGCTATTTACCCAAGCGGTTAAGGCAATCCAAAAGCCACAATAACATAGTGCGATAAGGTTATAACTCAGCAGTTCAATCACCCCTAGCTGCTCTCGTATTGTTATTAAAAGCAGGCTACTAATACTTAAAAATGGCAGCACAATTAACGCGCTTCGCAGCAATAATTGATAAGTCAGAAGGCGGGTCGCACTGCCTCCTTGAAGCATCAGTAGTCTTAGCTGCCCATCTTGGCGTTCACTTGCCAAGGCATTAAAGCAAATGCCAATAATGAGCAATGGCAGTAAGTAGACAATCACAAAACTTAAATCGAACTGGCCTAACAATAGAGATAGCGGGTGAACATAGTCATATTGATGAACGATGTGCTGTTTCTCTTTGATTAGCATCTTAAAATAGTAAGGTAATACGTCGGCTTGCCCTGTTGCGATTGGCGACGTTGCAAGCGGGGTTTTGGTGGCGTAATTTTGCATTAAGTAAAAAGCCTGCCCGCGCAGGTCGTACGGGTCTTCCCACCACTTATAGTCTGCTGTGCTGGCGAGTCTTTCGGGTAATCCAGCTTTGGCATCTTGGATGGCCTGTTGCTGCATTTGCTGTGCGGCAAGTACCACGTCATGCTGTTTTTTAGCAAAGTAATGGGCGTTAAGAAATGCCACTAGCGCGAGCATGGTGGTGGTTAATAACAGCGCGAGTACGAGCTTTTCTCGCCAGAGGTTTTTAAACTCAGTAGCTAACATTAAGCGTTTCATCTTTGCTCCTCCAAACGCAGCCTTTTAATCGCGAAGAAACTCAATAACACCAGAGCGATTAGCCAAAAGCTCAGGCTAAACAGGCTGATAACGTAGTGAGGCAGGTAACGAATAAAATTGGGGTATTGGAATGCGAACTTTGGGATCTGCTGCCATAATTCCTCGCCCGCGGTGTAATGTCCGTCCGTCTTGTGACCATGATCTCTTTGATTAAAGTTAAGCACCTCTTGCATCATACGGCGGTGCTGCTCTGCCGCATTCTCAAATGCTTGCTGGTGGGTAAAGTCGCTGGCGGCGGTGGCCATCGACAGCGTTTGTATTGCGATGAACGGCGTTAACATCCCTGCAAGTTGATAGCTTTGTGATTGCGCTTCTAGTTGAGCTAAACGCGCTGAAAATAAGCGGTCAAAAATTTTGTCAGCGTATTGTTCACCAAATTGGAGTTGTGCTCCGGCATAATCAAAGGGTAAGTCTTCCACATTGCTGACACCATATTGAGTCAATGTTTGCTGTTTGAACTTTGCGATTGCTTCAACTCGTGCTTCGGTATAAACCTCACTTTCAAGCCTTGCTTGAAATGCTTGACCTGAACCTTGCGGATGAATGGTGGTCGCGATATTCATCGCCAGTTTTGGTAGTAAAAGCGTTGTAAATGCCCAAATGGTCAATAGCGTTATCAATGCGCGCCTTGCCGTTGGGAGTAAACTTGAAAGCGTGGTGGTGAGTAACGACCAGAGCAATAAGTAAACTAAATAAAACAGTAAAAATAACCCACTTCTGAGTGTATGAGGCTCCGTGCTTGTTACTTGGCTATAAAGTAAAAAAAGCGCAACAGGCAATAAAAATAAGCAAGAAATAGCAAAAAGCAGCGCACATTTGGCGATAAACAACTTTGCAGGGCTTGCGCCCGATGCGAGTAGTTGTTTTAAGGTGCCTTGCTCACGTTCTCGGGCAAGTAGTGGGTAGCCAATTAATATAATTAATAGCGGCAGTAATACTTGTAGCACAAAGGCGGGTGATAAGCTGCCAAAACGTGACATCGGCAAATGATCTTGCGCACTTCTAAATATACTATCGTTACGAATATGAGCTTCAAGCCTCAACACATTCCCTTGGTATGCTTGTAATCCCGCATCGAGTGCCGCCAGTGGGGTGGTGGGTTTGACCACATAAATACCGTAATGGGCGGCGGAATGGGGGCCTTTTTCACCTTGATTTAGCCAGCGTAATTGCTCTGACTGGGACACTTCAGTAACGGCTTGCTGATAGCTCTGGTGGCTTTTAAAACCAGTCAAGCAGGCAAGCAAGAGCAGTAATATTGCAATGCCTCCAAGCCAAAGCGCTTGTCCCTGCCGCTTGGTATCGAGCCATTCCTTTTTTAATGTCGTTTGAAACATCAGACACCCACCTTGATATGTTTGAGGTAAACGGATTCAAGTTGGACTTCTTGCAGTTGCTCATAGACTAAAGTATCGACTAATTGCCCTTGATTGATAATTGCCACGCGATGGGCATCTTCTTGAGCACGGTATAAGTCGTGGGTCGCCATTAAAATCGCGACGCCTTGCTTTGCTAATGACTGAATGAGCTGGCTAAATTCATGGCTGGCTGAAGGATCAAGACCTGATGTAGGCTCATCTAAGATCAATGCCTTGGCTTGCTTTGCAAGGGCAATGGCTATGCCCACTTTTTGTCGCATCCCTTTTGAATAGGTTGCAACGGGTTTGTCTACAGCGTGACTTGGCAGTTTTACTTCACCGAGCAGTGTGCGAAAGGCCTCGTCGGTCTTTTCTATGCTGGCCATTTTGCTGAAATACGCGAGATTCTCAAGTCCGCTAAGTCGCGGATAAAGCGCGACTTGTTCAGGAATATAAGCCAGTTGCTGCCTTGCCGTTACTACGTCATGCTGTGGATTAATTCCAGCGATGGTGATTTCCCCAGCATCCGGTTGTAAAAAGCCCAGTAAGCAATTAATCGTGGTGGTTTTACCTGCCCCATTTGGGCCTAGCAGCGCTAGAATTTCACCTTGATGTACGCTCAAGCATAGTCCCTGTAGCGCTTGGTATTCACCAAAGCGCTTTTGCAGGTTATTGATTTGAATAACAGGTGTAGTCATGAATTATCCTTAAAAGCTCACGCTTAATGAGGCGATAAAAGTGCGGCCACGACCGGGAGCGACTCCCCAATCTATGCCTTTGGCACCGCCAGATAGCCAATATTCTTTGTCGAACAGGTTTTCGGCTTTGAGTCGTAGCGTGGTGTTAATGTCAGTAAAGTGGTACTTCGCGCCTAAATCGAAGCGCGTGTAGGCTGGTAACTGTAGGGTGTTATTGACGTTTTGTTCGCGTTCACCAACATGGAAAATACCCGCATTGATGCTTAATGCCTCCCAAAATGGCAACTGGTAGTCGACATAGAGATTCGCTTGAAATTCAGGCACATTGGCTGGGGTGTTGCCATTAAGCGCGGGCTCGCCGTCAAGCTTATCTAAGCTGGGGTCCATCAAGGTGATGGATGCTACGGTTGCAAGGCCGTGAGCGAATGAGCCACTGGCATTGAGCTCAATACCTTTATGTGACTGGACACCGTCTTGCACGAAATAGTTAGTAATGTGATTGTGGTACTCCAACATTTTTTCTATTTCGAAAACGGCTATCGAGTAGTTCATGGTGTCCGTTTGGTATTTTATACCGGCTTCAATTTGCTCGCTTTCTTGGGGGCCGAGTGATTCTCCTTCATTTATTGCACCGCTGCCGATGACTGCAACGCCGCCTTCCCCCGCGCCTTCTGAGTAACTGGCGTAAAACGCGAGCTGATCGCTTGGGTTGTAGTTAAGGCCTATGATGGGGGTATTAAAAGTTCGGTCGTCTAATGTGGTTTTAGTTTGGCCTGGTAGAGTTTGCTCTTTTTTGTATTGAATATGACGCAGCCCTAAGGTGGCATAAAATACATCGTTAAAGTGCAAGGTATCTGTGATAAACAACGCGCTTTCAGAGGCTTCAGTTTTGGTTGGTTCTGGATAATCAGGGAACTGCGGTTTACTGCTATGAATTGGATTGAAAATATTGCCAACGGGGTTGGTTAATTCAAACCAACGACCATCCTTAGACTCATAATCACGAATACTAACGCCGACGACTAGTTCATGTTCAATTGCTGCGGTGGTAAGCTGACCGCTGATAAAACTATGTGCGGAGAGCGTGTCATACGTTTCGTCTGGGGTAATGTGGATAGCGGCAGACAGCACATTACCTTGTGTATCAACCGAGTAGATATCAGGAAAAACGGTAAACCTATCATTACCAGAAAGCGCAGCTTGGTTTACCCATTGCCACGTGTCGTTCAACCAAAAATCAGCACGTGCGGCTAGGTTATAAGACTCGGTTTCATACTTTGCCCAAGGTTGTCCGAGCAATACATCACTGGTGTCGACATAGGGCGGTAATATTTTACGGTCAGGATCATTGGGGTCGCTGGAAAGGCCTATCAAAGGCTGTGATACAGTGCTTTTGTCTTGGAAATCGCCGTCTAATCGGATAAATAGGCGATCTGAGACTTGCCAATCCAGTGCTGCACTAAAGAAATAGCGCTCTAAGTCATCACCACCGGTAAAGTCACCGTTTTTCTCTGCTGCTGCATTAATACGATAGCCGAACGTTTGCTCGTCAGAAATTGGCCCACCGAGATCGATGTGTAAATACTTTCCTCCACGGCTACGTACTTCTGTTGTGACATCCAAAAAGGCGTCCATGGTTGGGCGCTTTGTCACATAGTTGATTGTACCGCCGGGGTTGTTAAAGCCTGATACGAGACTTGACGGGCCTTTGACGATATCAATGCGTTGAATATTCTCCAGCGGTACATCTTGGTAGGGGGCAAGCGCTAAACCGTCGCGTCTTAAACCGTTGGTCCAATCTAGTTGAAAGCCACGCAGACTCACAAAGTCGAAAACCGTACCAATTGAGGTGTTTTGGACAGAAGCATCGTTGGCAAGCACTTCGCCTAGCGTTTTTACTCTTTGATTGCTGATCAGTTCTTCAGAAAATGATTGAATGGAAATAGGAAGAAGCTGCGGATCTTTCATCCCCAATGCCGAAGCGTTCACGTCTCTCGTGCTGTAAAGAGGCGCGCGAGTGCCATGCACATCAATTGTTTCAATGGGTTGCTCGGCAACACTAAGTGAAGAATATAAGCTACTAAGCACGCTAACTGTCAGGAGTGACCTTGTCATTTTGTTATTCCAACTGCAAAAACGAATGTGAAAAGAACCATCATTTATTCGATATAAATGATTACTTTTAAAAATGTTATAACGTAACGATCTTAATCATGTTTTTGTGTGCTTGAAAAGAGGAAAGTTATTGCCAAAAGGTTATCCCTGCATCTTTTTGTTGTGGAAAATAAAACAAATGTGGATCGTTCAAAGTAACAGCTTTACGCATTGATAAAAGTATAAGTCTTAATGAGTATGATTTTTTCAAATAAAAATCGTTCTCATTAATTTTTTTAAATGCGGGGCGTTGAATTTTTTGTTGTGAATTTTTGTATAAAAAACAATGTGAAAGTTTGTAAATGACTTGCGTGTTATTCAGTACATCGAGCTTAATCTCACAGAATAACGCCGAACATTTACTTAGAGAAGTGTTTGCTGCTTGATAAAGGTAATGAGTTTCTCAGCAATGTCTTTATGTTCTGAAGCGGTGGGGTGCCACACACAGCCTTCTAATGGTGAGTCAAATGTATGGCTATATAGTTTACTGATATCTTGCTGGTGAAGCCTTGCAATTGCATCTTGAGTTGCAGGAATAATAAAGTTATACGGATATGCTGGACGAGGCATATAAATAATGGGAACAGCAGGGTATCTTGTACGCAGCTGTTTGGTGAAAACGACCATTGTTTCTACCCACTGCGTTTTGACTTCGTCAATAGTTTGCCAAGGCTCTGCAGGGGTTGGATCGGTACTAAAGTCATTGGTGCCTACTTCAATGACGATAAGCTGTGGAAACTTGTCTTCAAAGTCAGTGTTGTCGGTAAATACTGCTGACATTTTGTCATAGTAACTACGCAGCGTATGATGTGGCTGATTGCCACCCCAATTTCGAATTAAGCCTAAACCTGAGTATGAAACTTGGGTAAAACTAGCGCCCAACTGTTGCGCGCTCATATATGGAAAGGCTTTACGGGCGTTACTTAAATCAAGGATTTCGCTCCATTCACACTGTCTTTGGGTGGACTCACTGCCAAAGCCTGCGCTAATTGAATCGCCAATAAATAAGATATGGGGCTGTGGCTGCTGGATTGAGTCTAATTTTCCGTCTACATCAACACTTAGGATCTGGGTATTGTGTTCGTAGTGCTCCCAGCGTTTAACGAGTTCAATTGTGACGGTTTCTGCCTTTGTACTTTCAAATAGTGTGAAGGTCTCAGCGACTCCATTGGCGTTGGTCTTTAGCTTTTTTGTAAATTTGCCATCAATTAATACATCGAATTGATCGCCATAGCCCATCAACTCGATACGAAAGGCGCGACCGGTGAGCTTAGTATGCAGCTGGCTGCCGGGCCAATTAAAACTCACACTGCCATCGGCATAGTTTTTACTGACGCGTCCTTCATAATGAATCGCATGATGGGTCGCTGCGTGATTTGCGGCACCGGCGACACTTCCAGAAGCTAATAAAGCTACCGTAACTAACGTTCTTAACATGTTGTATTCCTTGTAGGGTGATTCATTGAATAATGTAACTGGTTTAAATGGGTTGTGAGTGAATTTAGGCTTGAAAATTATTCACTTAACGAAGGGGAAAATAGAATATATCACTGGCAGGAAGAGAGTTGCTCAGGTACATTACTCTATGTAATCAGGTAAAGGAGAGGTAGCTGATGACCATTGTAGAACAGATAGTTGCTAGAGATATTGAAGCGGTTATTGTATATGAATCTGAGCAGGTGATTGCGTTTGCCGATCATGACCCCATAAACTTTGGCCATATCTTAATTTGCCCCAAATCCCCTTATGGAACACTTCTTCAAGTCCCAGAATCCATACTGGCTGAAATCCACAGCGTTGCGCGCGACCTTTATGTGCGAATTGAGCGTAAATTTTCCCCAGATGGGATTACGCTGGTGCAAAACAACGGGTACTTTAACGAATTAAGCCACTACCACTTGCATATTTTCCCCCGCTATAAGCAAGATAGTTTTGCGTTTGGACGTGATGAACTCAATGTTAAGCCTCAAGAGGTTTTGCGCACCTCACTTGAGGGGTTATAGATGCTAGGAGAAGTATTAATCAAGATTGCTGTAACGCTATTGCTTTGTATGTCACTCGTCTGGACTTTGTTGCCTTGGGCGTTTGGGTTATTAAATTTCCAAAACAAACATGGCGACCCACTCTACAAAATTGGCCGTGTGTGTTGGTGGGTAATGGTTGCTATGCACGGCGTATTTGCTATTGGTATTTGGTTTTTCGATGCCAGTTTAAGTAAGTTAATATTTAGCCTAGCTGCAATGCATTTCTTTTTTGGGATAACGTTTGCCAGAAATGTAAGCACGCAATAAATCAAAAGGTCATAAGTGAAGATTACCATCAATGCGATTCAGGGCGAGGGTGCGGATGCCATTGAAAGGTTAGGGCCTGTTGATCTTTCAAGTTTGTTTTTACAGCAGTTTGATTGGTATTTATACAAGGCAGAGCCTGCGTAGCATAGTTATTCTATGTGAGTCAGGCGATAAAGACTTTGTGCTCCTGCAAAGTCACCTTACCCCACATCCTTGTGGGGCAACACAGAGAAAATGCCAATCAAGCGCTGCCCTTTGGGTTCATCTGAGTGCGCTTTGTTCATTGTTGCTCAACTTTTGCCTAGATTACTAGGCGGCAAGTCGAGCGTCGCGACCAAAACACACTCAGATGAACAAAAATCAAACTGCAAAGGTCAACAGGCCCTAATGCGTGAAGTTTCAGAGGCTGACGTCTTACCCCATTTTTCGCAGCTTGGAAGAGATACTTATTTAAACGAAATATTACCTGGAGTGACTCAGGTGATGTGCAATGCCAATTTTGTCGGTGCCAAGGCGTTACTAAACGGTGAGCTGATTGGATTTGCTTTATTAAGAGATGGTAACTATCTCACCCATTTATTTGTTGCCAAGTCAGCCCAAGGTAAAGGAGTTGGTCGGCAACTATTAGATACTGTGCTAGCGAGTACATCTGCAGCTCAAGTCTCATTGTGCTATTGTGCTCATCGCTTAATGCAGCATCTTTTTATACTGCGCTAGGTTTTCAAGCGACAGGGCAAGAAGCACAGAAAAACGGTATTAGATTTATTCCAATGAGGTTAGATCGAACTTAAGCAAGGATATTTTACGATATGGGTTGGGTTATAAAAAATCACAAAAGTAAATTTTAAGTAATTAAAAATGCGACTACACTAAATCGACAGAAGAAGAATATCTGCTAGATCAAGATCTAAGGAACGAGTATGCCAACACCTCAACCGGGCACTGTAGTGAGCAATGCACAAACCAGAGCCGCTAATTTAACGACGACAAACAGCAATGAAGTGCCAGCGACTAAACAATTTGTAGTGAATGCCACCGGCAACTTATTTATCGCAAGTACGCTAAACAGTAGCGCAGGTGGAAGTGTATTGCCGCAAGAAGCTGAAAATGCGTTTGGTGAAGTCAGCGTATTTTTTGCCGCGCTCACAAAAGCGATGGCAGAAGCTGGGACAAGTCTGTACGACTACGATGCACTCAATAAATTAGTGTCAAGCTCAGGATTGTTTGTCAAAGTGACAGATAGCAATATTCAATTTGAAAGTAAGCAAAGTGGCGTCACCTTATCAAGCCAACTGATCCAAACTTTACTAGGGCTCAGTGGTAATTTAGCCTCCATAGGTAAATCATTGATGGATATGATCGCTGGTATGGGGCAAGCCTCGGTAAGTATTAGTGCAAGTTCCGACAGCCAAGACAAAAAGGTCGGCACCATCATTTTTGTTTGCGAATATCTACTTGGTGCAATTTCTATCGCGCCCATTGTCATTTCAGCGGATGCCAATGATGTAAAAGCTATTTGGCAAGCGGGCCCTTGCTTACAAGGCGGGCATACAGACGTGCAGTTAAGTCTGTGCAAATCAGTATACTTATTTGTGCCACCGGCATTTGTTAAGCAAGCTGCATCGCTCAATGCGGCGATGTCAGACCCTGAATTTAATAATCTGATTGAATCAATGCGAAGTGTCATAGCCGCTCCGCCGCAAACCACGGCAGCCAGTAAAACGACTAAAAAGGACAGTTAATGTTGGGAGTAAACAATGTTCTCAACTTGGTTTAGCAAGCAAGATAAACCGTCAAAACCGCAATCACAGCCAATATACACCCCAATTACTAAACATTATGTGTTTAATGAAACGGGTAATATCATGTTGTGTGCTACGGCGGATAGCATTAAGAGCTTTGACACTGACTTAAAAAGTGCATTCGTTGATATTAGTGTGTTTTTTGCTGCAATGACAAAAGCGGTGACATCGACAACAAATCCGGTGACGGGGAAGCCGTTTTCAATATTTAACTACCAAGCTGTGAAAAATATTTTGGTAGAGTCAGGGCTTTTCATTGAAACCAATGTGGAAGAAGGCACTTTTAGTCACGATGGCGTAGGTAATGCGCTCGGCAAAGCGCTGTTTCAGCATGTCTTAAATCGAGAGTTTTCTGAAAAGCAGCTGCCTTTTGCCAAGTCCATGTTTAATGGTATGCAATACCAAAGGGCGAAGATGGCAGAGCAATCTGAGATGACGGAAGCGCAGCAGCAGCTTTGCCGCAGTGGTAGCATCTTTTTTATTGGTGAGCTGTTGATGGGGGTGCCACAAACGTCGGCAATTTTGCTTAGTATCGAACCACAAAGTATTGCCCAGTCGACAGGCGATACCGAAAGTGACTGGCAAGATTTATTTTCGTTGGCTGGGTTAGATGAAGACAAGCATCAGCCCAAGCACATCGTGCGTCATTGGAAATTTAAAAAACGTACTTATCTATTTGTACCACCGCAGTTTATTTCTCATGCGGTGGCTGGACTTGGTGAGCAAAGCAATATTGATTTTGAGGAATACAGTCGCAAATTGGCGCAAAGTATTACTCCTAATCACAGCGTTAGCTAACTTCAAATATTATAATCTTAAAGCGCCTTAGCTAATTCGGTTAATGCGCTTTTTGCTATGTCTAAATCAACTTGCTCTGTTTGCCAATTACTGAGCGCAGCACGGATCACCTTCTGTCCTTGCCAACTCCCAGGGCTGACAAATATACGGCCGTCCGCATTAATGGCATGAAGAAGGGCGGTTGTTGCTGCGTCATCTTTGCCACTTGGCTTGAAAAGCACTACGTTGAGCTCTCCGTAATAAACTAAATCATAGTCTGAAGAATCAGTAAACCAGTCTGCAAGTTGTTTAGTTTGCGCAATATTTTTGCTTACCCATTGACGGACCCCGTCTTTACCATACGCAAGTAATGACATCCAAACGGGCAGCGCCCTAAATCGACGAGAGTTTTCTACACCCATCGAAAAAAAGTCAGGATCGGCTTTTGATGTGACTAAGTAAGGCGCTGGAACATCACAGCTTTCAACCAGATAGTGCAAATGACGAGTGAGAAAAATACCGCAGTCGTATGGTACATTGAGCCACTTGTGTGCATCTAAGGTGATACTATCGGCTAACTCTAGCCCCTTAGTGCGACTTTCTGAGCCAGAGACCAGACGCTCGAAAATGCCAAATGCAGCATCAACATGCAGCCAAGCTTGGTGTTTATCGCATAAATGGCGGATCTGAATTAAATCATCAAAATTAGTGCCAGTAACCGTGGCGGCACTGGCGATGACAACTTTTCCTTTGGCGTTACTTGTTGCAAGCGCTGACTCAAGCGCTGCAATATCTGTAGCCTCATTGCCTACTTGCGTCGCGATTCTAGTGATTTGGTTGCGGCCAAGGCCTGCAAGACCAAGCGCTTTAATCATACTCGCGTGGGGCGTCGCGCAAAAAACCTCAACTTCCAAACCGAAGGCTCCATCTTCTGCCACATTGATCCCTTGTTGATGTCCTGCAAACTGGCGTGCTATGACCGCACCTAAGTAATTTGCCGCTGTCGCCCCTGTAGTAAAAAGACCATCAAAGCTTGCTGGTAGGTCGAATAATTCGGTTAGCCAGCGAATGGCCTGCCGCTCTATACTGGTCGCAATGGAGCCATCGCCCTTTGAGACATTTTGGTCATAGGTTGACACTAGCCAATCGGCAAAGGTGGCAACAGGTGTCGCGCCGCCTGTGACAAATCCCCAATACCTAGGTCCAATACTGGTGCTTAAGTTTGGCACTACTTGTTTACTAAAAATCTCTATCAGTGATTCAAACTCAATCCCTGACTCTGTGAGTGTTAGGTCGGGCGGAGCAATATCTCGACCTGCGACTGGGCGGCTATTGCTAGACTGTATAAACGCCTCGGTAAGTTTAGAAAACTCAGTGAGCAATTGGGGTAATGCTTGCCATTGGTTGTGTGTCATCGTCATGTGTCAATCCCATTTGTGAACGAATACTGGAATTACAGTGTAACTTCGGTAAAAATGCAGTACAGATACAGAATTCTTGGTTGTTAGGGGTACAGATGGCGAAGAAGTTTATTACATTAAGTGAGCAGGTGATTGCAGAGATAAACGCTGGTGAGCGTCAATGCGGTGAAAAAATGACTTCACTTAGGATCTTTGCCAAGCAGCATGGCGTGAGCATGAGTACCGCAATTAGAACCTATGAGGAATTACAGGATAATGGCTTTTTAGCTTCTCAAAAGAAATCTGGTTTTTATATTTGTAAACCGAAAGCGAAAAATAGTGACATTGACTTTGCCATGTTTACGAGTGAAGTGAAATCTCCTAAAAGTGCGTTAAGACCCTCTGTCGTAGGGCTCAATACGATGTTATCGACGGTGCAAGTAGCACCCGAGTTGATGCCCATAAATCGCCTGACTAAGTTTATAAAGCAAGCGTTCGACTCTCCTCAGTATCACCATTTTCATTATCCCAATGCGATGGGACTGAGGTCGCTTAGAGAGAATCTAACCAAGCACTTTAAACAAAAGGGGTTGGCGCTGAATCCTGATAATCTCGTGGTGACTGGCGGCTGTATTCAAGCCGTGATGGCGGGACTGCAGGCTGTTACAAAAGCGGGGGATTGTGTGGTAGTGCCATCACCTTGTTATCAAGGTTTATTGCAACTGCTTGCAACGCTACAGCTCAAGGTGATTGAGATCCCAACGACGCCCGAAGGACTCGACCTAGAAGCCTTGGAACAGGTAGTGACAACGCAAAGGGTATCTGCGTGTTTGCTTACGGCAAACCATCAAAATCCAACGGGGCACAGTCTATCTGTGCAACAAAAAGCGTGGCTTGCGGATTTTGCTGTGCGGTATCAAGTGGCGATTATCGAAGACGACGTCTTTGGGGAGCTGAGCCATAATCACACAATGCCTTTACCGATAAAGGCGTGGGATAAAGCCGGATATGTAATTTGGTGTAGCTCAGTGTCTAAGACGTTAGCACCGGGCTTGCAAGTTGGATGGTGTGAAGCTGGGCGTTATCAAAGCCAAGTGGCCGCGCTCATGCAGGCATTTCACGGCATGCCAAATCAATGTTTACAAATGGCGGTATCACGATTTATTGAGACAGGACATTACCAGCGCCATTTACGGACGCTTAATCGCACCTTAGCGGCACACTGCTTCGCTTACCAAAGCTATTTGAAATCGCGTTTACCAAAGGGCTGTAAAATATCTTCCCCTCAGGGCGGAATGGCATTATGGCTGAAACTGCCTAATATTGACTGTGATGCACTCGCTTTACGGCTCGCTGAACTTGGGGTTGAGATTCGCCAAGGCAGCTTATTTACAAGTCGTGAGTTGTATCAAGATCACCTGCGGATCAATTGCGGTTGGCCGCTCGATGTGGCAAAACCTTGGTTAGATAAGCTATGTGATTGGGTACTTCATAATTGCGCCAAATTATAGTGTTAAGCTCGGTTCATATAATACAACAAGGAATAAAAAATGACTGTATTACTCAACGCAGAAACCCAAGTAAATAGCGACGCGCTCAATGCCATTGCACATATGCCAACCAAGAGTCTTGGCGTATTACTCGATAGCAACTTTACGCGTAAGCTTTGCGATAAAGACTTTATGCGCATTGCTGTTTTGCTGGCAAAAAAGGGTTATGAAGAGGGCGGTTGCCCAATTGGTGCGGTTATTGTTGATAACGAAACCAATCAAATTGTAGGTAAAGGACATAATACGTTAGTACAAGAGAGCCACCCATATAACCATGGTGAAACCTCGGCAATTCGAGATGCGGGACGGATTGATTTTAGTAAAACCACTTTGTATACCAGCCTAAGTCCTTGTGATGTATGCGCAACGTTACTCTATATGCGTGGCTTTCAGCGAGTCGTGGTGGGGGATATCACTAGTGCGTCAGGCAATGAGTCGTTACTTGAAAGCAAGGGCATACAGGTTGATATTTTAGAAGATGAGCAAGGTATCGTACTGTATCAACAATTTCGTGCTGAAAAGCCAGAACAAGATTTAGAAGATTGGCAAGGTCTGGCAGCGGTAAACGCAGGTCATAAGTAAATGACTGTACCCATAGCGAGGCAAAGCCATCGCTGCGGATTGAATTGCAATGCAAATACGGGCACACTGACCGAATGATTGTTTAATTTATTGAGATAAAATGATCCGGAAAATTTTATTCCTTATGGCGCTACTTGTATCAACCAAAATAATTGCTTCGCCACAAGAAACGGTGCACTTTGTAGCGGAAGATTTGCCTCCCTATCATTTTATTAATGGCCAAGGAGAAGTGGATGGTGGCCTAGTTGAGCTTGCTCAAGCGGTAGCAGATAAAGCAAGTGTTACTGCTAAAATTAGCATAATGCCGATGGCACGTGTGTTACACGAATTAGAAACAAAACCTAATGTGGTGTTGTTATCTTGGCTAAAAACACCAACTCGAGAAGTCTATTTCCGCTTTTTGGGTACTATGTGCCATACGTCCGCATCACTCATTGGTCTTAAACAATCTCAAACGCCTATAAATGATCTTGATGCTGCAAAGCGGTATCGCACCGGAACCATACGCGGTTATTATAGTGAGACCTTTCTCAAACAAGCTGGCTTTTCTGAAGGCTATGAGTTGGTGTTAGTGTCAAACTACCAAAGTCTTTGGAATTTATTGTTTAAGGGCCGGATTGATTTTGTCCTAACCAACACATTAACACTCGAGAAAGAACTAAATGCCCTTAAACTGGACCCAAAAGCAATTGAGCATAAGTTACTTCTTGAGCATTTCCCAAGTGAGTTGGCTCTGGCGGTGAATGCAGAGTTTCCCAATGAGCTTGCGAACCGCTTGCAGCACGCACTAGCGGAATTAAGTCAAAGTGGTCAGCAACAAGCTATTTTGGAGCGCTGGAAAATTCACTAAATTGAATGCAGCCGCTCGGTTTCGTATGTTTCTAAATTAGTATAAAGTGTGTAGACATAAATTTAGCGCATTAAGGATAGGCGTGATGCTGCAAGAGTTGGTGAGTTATTTTGGCATACTAGCAAGTATATGGATGCTGGTAGGGGTATATGGCGTTGCCAAGCGTTACCCAAATTATAGTCACAAAAATCAATTTTGTAGTGAGTTAGGCGCCAGTGGTAGCCCAACAGAGCGATTGTCTCCTGCAGTTAATAATTACCCCTTAGCCCTGCTATTTTGTAGTTTCGGTTTTTATATCATCTTGGTACCCGAAGGGAACTGGGCATTAGGTGTTATTGGCGGTTTGATTGTTTGTCATGGTCTAGCAACTGCTGTTGCAGGTTTCTTTCCTATGGATCGGGATCCATACACAACCTCGCCAAGTCGAGCGTGTAATATTCATTCTTTCGCAGGCATGGTAATGCTATTAAGCTTACTTATCGCCCCTTTATTGGTTTGGTTTGTAAGCCCGTTAAATTCACGATTTGCTTGGTTTTCTACCGTTTGTGTATTGATTTGTTTCGCTTTTAGCTATCAGCTTGCCAACGCTTACAAGCAAAAGCGTAATAGTGGGCTCTATCAGCGATTAAGTTATGGCACTCAGTTAGTTTGGCTGAGTGCGCTGTGTTTTATAGTGTAAGGTGTTGATAAGCCGATAAAATGGCTTGCGCTTCTGGTTTGCCTTTGGCAACACGTGCATAATGATCCAGCGTTTTCTCTAAATAGCGTTTGGAAAGCGTGCCTTGTTGCCAAATCGCTTCGCCCAACGGGGTTATGGCAGCACCAGTCTTACCTGAAGTAAGGTAGAGCACTTCGTAAATACGTCGATTTTCTTCAACCAGTGATTCATGGATCACCTTAAGTGGCAAAGATTGCAAGTTCTGCCTCAGGGTATAATGATGATGAACTGGGCAAAGCAAGAAATCGACCTCGTCACGCAAATTGCAGCAAAGGCTTGTCATCAGTTCTGCGGTTAAGTCGCCGCCAACACCTGCGATGATCACTAATTGCCTGCCAGAGTATTGTGCAAGAGGGAGCTTCGCAACGTCTTGGGTGTAAAGGCTATAGCGCGTTTCAGCTTCTGGAAAGAAGCGTGCGAGATCCTGTTTCACTTTCGCGATAAGCATTGGGACTACATCAACAAAGTGTATGTGCGCTTGGCTCGAATGTAAAAATTGTGCGCCAAGCTGGCCATGATCACAGCAGCAGTCCCAAATATGTTGATAGTCTTCAGTAACAACATCATGCAAAGTCTGTAAGCGTTTTCCAAGCTTCAAGTGGATTCCTTTTATTCAGGCGTAGGTATGGTGGCGCGTTGCACTAAAGTGGTTAAGTAGGCGATGAATAAGGTAAATTGCACAGAGACTTACCGTAATTGCAACGCTCACTGAACTGAAGCGATACAGTGCGCTATAGATTAAATCTTGATTTGGCGCGAGAGACTGACCAAATAAGATCCCAAAAGTGGTAATAATACCAAAGCCAATCCCAGGAGCACCACCACTTAGCAAGTGGTAGCGACTAAAAATGAAGACTAAGATCCATAAAATCAAAATTGGAAAAAGTAAAATTTGGCTATAGATTTGCAGTAGGATTTGCGCTGCTAATGCCAAGTTACAACCTATCAGCGTGCCAACTGCACGTTGCCAGCCCGCTGTGCCCGCTGCCTTCCAACTCAGTGGAAAGAGGATTAGTATTGATGCCGCTTGGGCGGAAACGGAATCTTGTAAATCTAGGATTTGGAATACCATAAATGAGAGAGTGGCTACGGTGGCGCACAGTAAGACTTCATGGCGAATACTTGCCGCATCTTTCGCAGGCCGTGGCGGTAATTGACGCACAGTAACATCTGGAAATAACCAATGCATTACATATGCGGTTGCGATACTAATGATAATAGCCAGAGAGTTACTGGCTATGAGTGAATATAAGCCACCACTGGTTGAAGCGTAACTAGCAAAATGAAGTTGGATTGATAGTCCCACCACACTCATTGCACCAAATAAGAAGTTAACGCCTTTGCTCATTTGCAAAAACAAGAAGGCAAATAAGGCAAAGGTGAGTAAGGACATTAACGCAGGGTGGAAGCCAAATAGCCCTTGTAGCACCAATACCGAAAAGGCACAGAGCAACCCACTTAAGATAAACTGGCGCACTATGTGTGCGTTTAACATTGGTACTAAGCCAAGTAGCAGCATGGGATATACGGTAAAAAAGATACCGTACGGCCAGTTGAGCAGTTTGCTTAGTGCAAAGCCTAACGTACTCCCAGTTGCAATACGTAGCATCTGTCTGAGGTCATTGGCGTTTAGTGCAACTTTCATATCAATAAACGTAGTGAAGTAGACTGACGAATTTAATTTGCGCTTGTGCAAGGGTTGCAAGCAAAGTGCTTTCAGGCAGAACTTGAACCGTCGCTCTTGCACCACTTGCTAGTAAAGGTAATGGCTCATCAAATGATAAATGAACGCGTTGACGCTGCGCATCTCGCACCCAGCGGTTGGAGGTCTCAACGGCAGCCAATTGGCCGTCGGCATTGAGTTGCCCATCACTGACGCCAGCAGAAAATTCATGGATCACGGCGGGATAGACTTTGCCCGGTAACGCATCAAAGCTCACTAGCGCTTGTTCGCCAAGTTTGACGTGGTAAAGCGATTTTTCTCTGAAATCTGCAGCTAAGTCAACATTGTCCGAAACCAAACTGGTTAGACTCACACCCGTTCGAGCATAGGTTCCCGTGGTGATCTGTAAGTTACTAATGATGCCATCATGGGGCGCGCGGACTTCGGTGTAGCTGAGCTGTAATTTAGCCTGCTCTACGGCATTTTGTGCTTGCATTAGTGCAATATTCTGTTCGTCGGTTGCACCACGCTTTACTTCAAGCGCATGTAGATTAGCTCTGAGTGCACTAAGCTGTGACTTAGCCGTCGCAAAGTTTGCTTGAATTTGATCTGATTCCTGCGTTGAAATTGCGTGTTGTGACAGCAAAGATTGGCTGCGTTTATAAAGTCGCTGTTGCTCATCATATTTGGCTACAGCAGCCTCTATTTGTGCTTGCTGGGCAACTACCTGTGCGTCTAATTGTTTGTTTTGTTGATTAACTTCTGCCAAAGCGAGCTCAGCCTGAGCTAATGCTAAACGATACGGCGCTTCATCGATAGTAAGTAGGAGTTGCCCTTGCTGAACTCTTTGGTTATTGCTGATATTCACTGCAAGCACTTCACCACTGACTTTAGGCGTCACTTTGGTTACTTGATGATATACACGTGCCTGAGGCGTCATTGGTATATAGAGATCAGCAAAGATAAAATAGCTAAAGCAGAGTGCAAAAAGAGCGATTGAAACCTTTACGTAGCGGGAAAATTGCTGATCTGGACTAAGTTTACTCACTGGTACTCCCATTTTCAGAAATATTGTCACAACATTGCTGAGCATTGTTCTCAAGTTTGACCAAAGCATGTGCAATAGCATTGAGCTCGTCATCGCTAAGCTCATGATATAAAAGTGCCTTCACTTCACTGATCCGCATCTTTAGCTGCGCTAACTGGGCTTGCCCGTGTTCGGTGAAGTAGATTTTACGACAGCGTTTGTCTTGCTTATCAATGCGGCGCTCAATCACGTTATTTTCTTCTAACTGTTTCATCGTGCGAGTCAGGCTCGGCATTTCGATATCTAAACTGCACGCCAATTGGTGTTGTGTACAGCCTTCACCTAAATGATGAATATGCATCATGGCGGTCCAGCGTGGCTGGGTAAAACCGAGTGGCTCTACAGCTTGGGTTACGGCTTGACGGCAAATTCTATGGACTCGGCCTAACTTGCCACAGAGACTGAGATCGAGCGTTTCATGAAATGGAAGTGACGACATAACTTAGATACATTTATTTAGCATGCTAAGTATTCTAAATTAGTTAGCATGCTAAGTAAATGCTGCATGTTTAGATTATTGCAATATTAGTTTTAACTCTCTGAATTGGCGGTGCTTATTTTTAGTAAAAATCGCACATAGTGAATACAAACGTGGCTAATTACAGCGATCGCAACAACAAGTTCAAACCAAACTAGGTACTGCAACACACTTAACCAACCTGAGCTTAAGTGTTCGCTGCCGGGCCAAGTGACGACTTTACTAATGGCGGTGACACCGATGACTAATGGAAAGGTATATGCTGCAAAAGCGGGACTAAATGGCAGTCGCAGAAGCTGAATAAAAGCAAGGTATATCGCTAGGGTCATAATAATAGCAATACTCAGTAGGGCAAACACCACGCCAGCCGCTGGCATTGGGTGGACACTTAAATATCCTGCCAAACATAGACTCGCAGGCGCTGCCATGACTGCAATTGTAGGTTGGGTTTGCTGTGGTATGGCACTGCCTCTACACAAACGGTAAATCATGAACGGTAGCAGCAGTAAGTAAAATATCACTCCCAAGTACCAAAGCCCCATAGCCAAAGGTTGCAACGCTGACATGCCGTTAAAGGTGACATCGGCAACGACAAACCCAACAGGGGGAATAAACCAACTTGGCACTAGCTGGTTAAGCTCAAAATTGCGGCTGCGAAAATACACGAAGCTGGCTAGCAAACCCAGATGAACTGCAATGGCGAGTAGCCAAACCACAGTTGCAATAAGGTGAGAATAGGCCGCGATGCTATGAGAAATCACCATGATTGTCATGGCGCTGGTTGGTAATACACTCCCAACCACTGGATGCGCGAGATCTGCTCTTAATTGAGCTGGTTGATGAATAAACTTAAGCACTAACAGCAATAAAATAAAGCCAGCCAGAAGTGCACTTAAAGGTTTTAACACAAAAAATGTGGGAAAGAGGTTACTGATACACCAGCCTAAACTAGCCAGCCCAAGAGCAAGACCAGACATAGGGGTGGGGATATTGGCTGTTAGTTTTTTACCATAAGAAAGAAGAGTAGCCATGCGTAATTTCACAACAATTGTTCGGTGAAGGGATAATACGCTTGCGCTTTGATTAAGAATATCTGAATATATTTAAATTAGTGTTCAATAATTCTTAACGCCAATGATAACCCTTAAGCAACTCAATGTATTTACGGTAATCGTGCAAGAGCGTTCGATCACGGCCGCTGCGGATAAGCTATGTTTAACTAAGGCAGCTGTTAGCATGGCACTAGCGGAGTTAGAGCGTCATCTCGAACAACCATTATTTGATCGTGTAAATAATCGATTAATGATAAATCCTGCCGGAGAGTTATTACTACCGCATGCGCATCAAGTGCTTGATAGATGTCGCTTCTTAGAGTCCTTATTTAAAGGAAGCGAGAGGCTATATGGCGAAATTAAAATTGGTGCCAGCGATACCTTAGGCAATCATTTGCTGCCTCCCATGTTAGCGGCTTTTCAGCAGCAAACAGGGCATACGCAGCAGCAGTTGTTTATAACCAATACGGCGAAGGTGTGCGCCATGCTTCGTGATTACGAATTAGACATTGGTTTTGTTGAAGGCCGAGTGATAGGCGAAGATTTAGACATCATGCCTTGGTTTGAAGATGAAATGTGTATCGTAAGTGCAATGGACTTTGCGGTAACTGACTTTCAAATGCTGATACAAAGTCAATCTCGTTGGCTGTTGCGGGAACAAGGCTCCGGCAGTCGAGAATTTTTCTTAGCGAATATTGCAGCGCAGCTTACGTCGTGGCGAACCGCGTTTGAGTTAAATTCTACCGAGGCGATTATAAATGGTGTTGCGGCAGGGCTCGGTTTAGCGTGTATCTCAAAATACTCCGCTGAACATGCCATAGCACAGCAACGAATTAAGGCGCTTTCAGGTTTAAAAGCCACACCGAGGCAGTTTTGGCTGGTGACGCGTAAAGATAAATTTCAAAGCCCAATATTAACGCGACTCATTGACTTTGCGACGCACTGGCGTTGAACTTGCCTGCTGACTCAACACAGCTTGCAATGGGCATAAACTTCACAATCGCTGAATGAACTTTCTAAAACCTCGGGTCTTATAGACAATAGCATATTAAGAGGTTAGATATGTCGTTCAGAACTATCGATTATTCTATTTCAGGCGTGTTAGCAGTGAGTTTATTACTGCTTGGCATTTCATTTTTGTTTGGCGCTGGGCCAAGTACCATTTCAGGCACCTTTAGCTTTTACGGGTTAACAGAGTGGGTGCCTGTTGCCACGCTTGGCATTGTATTTGGCTTTGCGTTAATGGTCGCTGCTGGTTTAGTCATTTTACAGCAATGTAAGATTATTCCTGCGGCGTGGCCACTTGCCTTAATTGCCATCATTAGTTTATTTACGTTGTTGACGTTGTTTGCCGAAAACCGCTGGATAGCAGCCCATGGCGGTTTTCCCGTTATTGGTTCAGGGCAAGGGATCATCAAGTATTTTGCGTTAGTACCCATCGCACTATTTCTCTACTGCCGTCATTATATCAACACGCGAGCGCTCATATGGGCGAACTATTTCCCGGTGGCATTGGTTTTAGTCTGGATCGGTGGAATGAAATTTCTTGAACTCGAAGCAAAGGCAATCGTGCCGCTAGTAGAAACTTCACCGTTTATGTCTTGGATGTATGAGTTGTTTACCGTGCAAGAAGCCTCAAACGTGATAGGCACCTATGACATTTTGATAGCAGGCTTGCTCGGCATTGGCATTTGGTTCAAACAGCGAGTCTTGATTGGTGTTGCAAGCCTTGGGTGTCTTGCGGTATTTGTTATGACACAAAGCTTTTTGTTTACCGCAGCCGGTGCGTTTAGCGACATGAGCTTGCTTGGTGGTTTGGGACAATTTGTGATTAAAGACTTGTGGTTTATCGCCAATATCATGGTGATGGTATTTTTGACATTGGAGTCCAGCTCGGCTGAGTCCATAGAGCCAGCGGTCACGTAAATTTCATTGTGATGCAGCCCTGCTGCCAAAAGAGCGTGACCTGAGTTGCGCTCTTTTTATTTTTATCACATATGCCAGATGTGCCAAGTGAAGTTTTTTCTGAAAATAGTCCTGTCGGCAGTGAAAATTAAATGTGAATAAGTTAAGGTCATAAAAAGTTGATATCAGTGGTCTAAGCTAGATTATCAAACGTATACAGCAAGATGCCATTGGTATTAAGTGGCAAAGTGAGCAAAGTTTAAAAGCTGCATGCATTGAAATGGTGTATGTATCGAAGTAGCAAGTTTAAAGAAGATAATTGTATGGAAAGACCAAATACATTAAAGCCAATCTGGCTTTCAGGTGGCGATGTAGAGAAAAAGCGCGCTGAGATCAAAGCATACTTCAACAATAGCTGGCAGCAGTACGAATCATTATTTAGCAATATCAACAATGACGACGCCTATTTTGTGAAGGCTGAGCGGTTACGGCATCCTCTCATTTTCTATTTCGGTCATACCGCTTGTTTTTACGTTAATAAGTTGATGTTAGGGAAATATATCACTCAACGCGTTAATCCACACATTGAATCTACCTGTGCAGTTGGCGTAGACGAAATGTCTTGGGACGACCTTGATAGCAATAATTACGATTGGCCAACAGTGCCAGAAGTGCGTGCTTATCGCCAACAGGTGAATGCGCTTATTAACGGGTTAATCGATGAGATGGATATTACTCTACCAATCACTCAAGAGAGCCTGACGTGGGTTGTCCTTATGGGTATTGAACACGAACGTATCCATCTAGAAACCTCTTCTGTAATAATGCGGATGCTGCCGCTGGCTGACCTGACTTTACAACCCGGTTGGGAAGCGTGTGATGAGTACGGTAATGCACCTGACAACAACCTAATCCCTGTAAGTGGTTGTGATGTTCGGCTTGGCAAACCTGAGTCAAATCAAACCTACGGTTGGGATAACGAATATGGTGTACAAGACGTCAAAGTGGCGCCATTCAAGGCCAGTAAATATGTGGTCTCAAACCAAGAGTTTTTAACCTTTGTCGAAGCTGGTGGCTACCAGCAGCCTAAGTTTTGGACGGCTGAAGGTCAAGCTTGGCTGGCTTCAACTAAATCAACCATGCCGCGCTTTTGGGTAAAAAAAGACACAGGTTTTTGGCAACGAAACTTAGCCGAGGAAATCCCATTACCTCTCAATTGGCCAGTCGAGGTTAATTACCTTGAAGCGAAGGCTTTTTGTAATTGGAAGTCTGAGCAAAGTGAGCATTTCGTGCGCTTACCAACAGAAGCTGAGTGGCAAGTACTGCGCGATAAGCTCGATGTTGACTTGCCGACATGGAGTGAAGCGCCGGGAAACATCAACCTTGAGGTATGTGCTTCAAGCTGTCCGGTTAACCGTTTTGAAACTGAAGGCTTATTCGACATCATCGGCAATGTTTGGCAATGGACGGAAAGTCCGATCGACGCATATAGCGGCTTTAAAGTGCACCCTTTATACGATGATTTCTCGACCCCCACTTTTGACGGTAAACACAATCTGATCAAAGGTGGCTCTTGGATTTCTACAGGCAACGAAGCCGTGCGAGATTCACGTTATGCCTTTAGACGCCACTTCTTCCAACATGCCGGATTCAGATACATCGAAAGTGAGAGCCCACAAGTGCCAGTACAAAAGGTCAACCTGTGTGAAATGGATGCGGACGTTGCTAATGCGCTACATAGCCACTACGGCAAGCCTGTTATGCATTTTGGCAATCCATTGCAAGGTGTTGTTTCACAGTTAATGGTGCATTATCAAGGTAATACAAACAAAGCGCTGGACTTAGGTTGCTCGGTCGGTCGTGCAAGTTTTGAATTAGCCAAACACTTTGCACAAGTAGATGGCATTGATTTTACTGCGCGCAATATTCAACATGCTTTGGCACTAAAAGAAGGCACGCCGGTACGCTTTGCTACCGAGATAGAAGGTGAAATTGTGGACTTCCACGAAGTATCTACTTCGCAATTAGGTTTTAATGAACTCAGTGAGCGTATTCATTTCTGCCAAGGGGATGGTCATAACCTTAAACCACAATTCGCAGAGTATGACTTAATCTTGTGTCACCGTGTTGTGGAATACTTATATTCACCAAAAACCTTTTTAAACCAAATTAAATCGCGCTTGAATGCAGGCGGGATCCTTGCCATAAGCTCAGCCTATCAGTGGGACAAAGCGCTAACCCAAGCACAGAACTGGTTAGGCGGTTATAAGGTCAGTGGTGAGAATGTCACGGGCCGTGATGGTTTAGAAATTTTACTGGGACGAGATTTTGAACTGTTGGCTGAAGATGAAGTAATGTCCGCCATAAGCAAAAACGCACGTAAAGTTGAACTAGAGCGATGCCAACTTACGCTATGGCGTCTTAAATAGCCGTTGATACACATGCCAGCCAAAGTGCTGGCATGATTTTTTAGGTTAAAGAATGGAATTAGTATTACCCGATCACATTAAGTTTAGTCAAAGCTTGGCTGCTCCCATCGATATCAACTTGAGTGATTCCTGTGCTCAAGGCATCACGCTTAGTGAACTTATTGAGCTTGGTGGCGGCAAAATGCCAGACATTGAACTGGGATATAATCCGATTGCGGGCAGTGAAGGGCTAAAAGCGGCGATTAAAGCTTATCATCTGTCGACGACTACATGTGTAGATCTTAATCAAATCGTGACGTTTAGCGGCGCTCAAGAAGCTATTTTCACCACGATGGCGCAAATACTAGACCAACAAGATGAGGTGGTGGTCTGTACGCCTAGTTATCCATCGCTTGCAAAACTCCCCAAACAGTTTGGCGCTATCGTCAACACGGTGCCATTGCGAGAAGAGGACAACTGGCAGTTTGATATAGAAAGACTCAAAAACGCAGTGACGACAAAAACCAAACTCATTATCGTCAACGCTCCTCATAATCCAACGGGCGCAGGCTTGACTGACAATGAAGTTGGACAAATACAACAACTGGCAGAGCAGTATGGTGCTTACATTTTAAGTGATGAAGTATCAGCACAGAGCCATGGCGATGACCGTGCCGTAAGTGGGCGCTTTTTAGCTTATCCGCGGTCGATTACGTTAGGCGTATTATCCAAAAGTATGGGCTTACCTGGCATCCGAGTAGGTTGGGCAATTTGCGGTTCGAAAGCACTAGCAGATGCGCTGCTGGCCGGTAAAAGCTACTTAAGCATTTGTGGTAGTAAAGTGGATGATCTATTGGCAACAACCGCATTACTGCATAGTGAAACTATTTTAGCGCATAATGCGAACATCATTGCAAATAACGTCCAATTGATGCGTGAATTTGTCAATTTATACTCGCAAAAAGTCGCTTGGGTTGAGCCGCATGGCGGGGTGTTGTCTTTGCTGAAGATTAATTCAGTAAGGGATTCTGAAAAGTGGTCACGTCAATTTGCAGAGACCTCGAACACGCTATTGTTACCCGCAACGTTATTTCTATTGGAGAGCGAGTGCCACTTTCGTTTAGGAACGGGTAAGCGTAGCTTTGCCGCTGGTTTGGCAAGGCTCGAAACATACCTCTAAATTAATCCAGCATTCAAACTAAGCGTCTATGATAGGTAGTGTTATTTTCAATTAATGCAGGAAAGGAAAAACCTATGGTAAACGTTAAACATTTAATGGCTGGCTTTTTGGCCGTCATGCTTAGTGCATGTGCTTCAATGGGCGATGGTGACAAGGTTGAAAAGCAACGTGCCATCCTAGATATGAAAAACGATGTACTTACTCAGCTTTACAGCAAAAAGCCGGATACGCGTTCGCAAATTGCGGCAGCGCCTGGTTATGCTGTTTTTTCTAATGCCAATATTAATCTGCTATTTGTTGCAGCTGGAACAGGTTACGGTGTCGTACACGATAAGGCGGTAGGAAGTAACACTTATATGAATATGGCTGAAGGTGGTGTAGGCCTTGGTCTAGGTGTAAAAGATTATCGTATTGTGATGGTATTCCATACTCCTGAAGCAATGAATAAGTTTGTTACTTCAGGCTGGACGTTTGGCGGAAATGCAGATGCTGCAGCGAAAGCCGCTAAAAAAGGCGCATCGGTAGAAGGGGAAGCCTATTATGGCGATGTTACAGTGTACACCTTTACTGAAAGTGGTTTGGCGCTGCAAGCAACAGTAAAAGGCACTAAATTCTGGAAAGATAAAGAACTAAATTAATCTGTTCTAATAACGATTTTAGAGAAAAGCCCCGCAAGTCGGGGCTTTTTGTGTATTACTCTTTGATTTCTGTGGCGTTGACACTTTTCTCAAAACGCCTATTTAGCAATTGGCAGACGATAGTTAGCACAATGGCAGCGAACATAAAGCTTGAGAATGGCAAAGGTGACTCAGGAACCGCGAGTGCAAGTAAAGGGCCGACCAAAGCGCCACTACCAAATCGTAGCGTGCCTATCACCGCGGTAGCGGTACCGGTTTGATGTTCAAAACTCAGTAATATCAGTGCATCAGCGTTGCTGGCAATGATCCCCAAACTCATCATCAAAGGTGCAATAGCGGAAGCTAGCACCCAAACCGAGACTGATTGGCTACTGAGTATGACTAAGATCGTGGAGCAGACGACACCAATCGCGAGACCGATATTGAGCATTCTCCTAGAACCAAGCCTTGGTACTAAACGCGTGTTGGCAAAGTTACCGAGCATCAATGCAATCACATTCATGGCGAATAACACTCCAAACAGCTGCTCCGACACGCCATAATACTCAAGATAAATAAATGAAACTGAGGTTAAAAAACAAAAGAATGCGAATGATGCCAGCATCGAAGAAAGAATATCGTAGCGGGCCTTCTTTTGTGTTAACACAATACGATAGCTTTTTAAGAAAAACGATAAGCTAAGCGGTACATCCGCTTTGGTCGGAATTGCAATACAGAAAAACTGTAATGCGATGATTACGAGTACCGCATATACCGCTAAAAACCAAAAAATGGCGTGCCAATCAAAGTATAACAAGATCAACGCACCAAGAGAGGGAGCAATTAGTGGCGCTATCATCATGATCATCGAGACATAAGACATTCCTTTAGCTGTGTGCTCTTTGTAGTAATAGCGGATCACACCAGGTACAACGACCGTTGCTGCGGCACCACAAAATGCTTGAACGACCCGTAAGAAGCAAAACATATCGATGTCATTCGTTAGCGCAAGCCCAATTGACGATGCGGTAAACCCGACCAAGCCCCAAATAGCTAACGTCTGTCTTGAGAATCTATCTGCAAGGGGGCCAAACACCATCATGCCGACAGCATAGCCTGCTAAATAGCTACTAAGAGAAACCTGCACTTGCTCAAGCGGGCTATTCAAGCTGTTTGCAATCGCAAGCATCGCGGGGAGATAGAGGTCAATGGCCAAAGGCGTTATCGCGACAATACTAGCCAGTAATGGCAAGAGTATCGCTGGGAGTGTTGATGACTTCATATGTTGGTATTGTAACCTTATTAATGTTAAGCAGAATATATACACCAATCAGAGACGCTTATATGGAGATGGAACTCGGTGCACTGGAGTAGAGCAACGAAAAGACGGCGTTCTGATCAGCAGAAGTTCATGAAAAATTTTTTATATTGTACTAAGTTAGTCTCGTTAAGTGACGAAATTGCGGTAAACTTAGAGAAACTTAAGTTATAAAATAAGAAAAGGAACAAGTTATGAAAAAACTGGTTCTCGCGATAGCCGTGGCAGCAACCCTTGCTGGCTGCAAAACATCGCCTACCGGACGCACTCAGTTAGCACTCTATTCCGAGCAACAAATGGACCAAATGGGTGTTGCAAGCTTTGAGCAAATGAAGCAAGAGCAAAAAGTCGATACTGATGCTAAAACCAATAGCTACGTTAAGTGTATTGCAAATGCCTTAATAGCACAACTCCCTGCAAACTACGCAAACCAGCAATGGGAAGTCGTGGTATTTGAAGATGATTCTGCCAATGCATTTGCGCTACCGGGCGGTAAAATCGGGGTTCATACGGGGATCCTCAAAGTTGCAGAAAACCAAGATCAACTTGCTGCGGTGATGGGTCACGAAGTAGGGCACGTTATTGCTGAACACGCTAATGAGCGCGTATCGCAAAACAGTGTGTTGCAGTTTGGCCTGCAAGCAGGTGCGGCTGTGCTTGAAATGAATAATATCGAATATCGCAATGCCATTATGCAGGGGTTAGGTCTTGGTGCGCAGTACGGCGTTGCGTTGCCATTTAGCCGCTCTCATGAAAGCGAGGCGGATGTTATCGGCTTAGATCTAATGGCAAAGGCTGGCTTTAATCCTGAAGGCTCTGTAGCGCTTTGGCAAAATATGGCGAAAATGAGCGAACAGCGTCCACCAGAATTTATGTCGACGCACCCTGCGCCTGAAAATCGAATTAAGCAATTACAAGCCAACATGACAACTGCCCAAGCAACCGCTAACAAAGCGCGTACGGGTGGTTTCGCACCAAGCTGTAAACGCTAATTTCTCAAAACACCAATCACACTTAAGTTAAGTGTAATTGGTGTTGCCTTCCGTTTCACACATCAGCATAAATAGCCGTAACTCTAGCTCAAGTTGATGATAGTGGGGCTCCATATGCTGACAAAGCTTATAAAAGGTCTTGTTATGGTCTTTCTCTTTAAAGTGCGCTAACTCGTGTACAACCAATGCTCGTAGTACCGCCTCGGGAGCGTGTTTTAACTGTGCTGCGATGTGTATTTGGTGCGACGTTTTTTGTTTTTGCCCGTGCCGTGTGGTTTTGAACGTATGTGTTCCTAACGCATTCAATACCATGTTGTTACGCTTTTCAAACTTGGCCTGCGATACCCGTGGGGTATTTTTTAAGTACTGTTGTCTTAATCCTTCCACATATTCGTAAAGTAGCTTATCGCTTTTGATTTGATGCGGCTCGGGATAGCGGCTTTTGAAAAAGGCACTGAGTCGCTTGCTCTCTATTAATTGAGTGACTTGAGTCTGGACTTGCTCTGAGTAGTTTAAAAAATAGGGATGGGACATTAAAACAGCGCCTCTTGCTTTGCTTCTTTTTCAGCGGGGAATGGATTGCTTACTTGATGATGTATCTCTAAATCAGCGATAAATTGTCTTGCTAAAAATGGCGCATCAAAATTGTCTGCGGTATGGAAAAACACATAAGGTGATTTACCTTCGCTGAGCCATTGATTGAGTTTAGTTAACCAAGGCTGATAAAAGTCTCTATTAGACTCAAGCTGAGAGCAACCAACAAATCGCAGAATAGGGCTATCTCCAGTGGCAATTGCATGCACAGGTAATCGCGGCTTCTTTTGCTGTGCATCTACTATCGCAGGAGTACTGGCAGGCTCGCTAAAGAGTGGGCGAGTATCCATCACGATGCGGTTGTAGTTATTTTCGATTAAATATTGGTTGTATCTGCGCTCAGCATCGCCTTTACGATAAAAGTCCCAATGCCGTACTTCAACACCAACAGTTAGCGCTTTGGGCAACCAAGATAAAAATTGTCGCATTTTATTTATATGTTCAGGCGCAAACTGCGCAGGTAACTGCAGCATTAACACGCCCAATTTAGGGAACAACGGTGCCATGTTTTTACACCAAGTCAATAATTCATCTTGGCAGTGGCTAAGTGCCATTTCATGACTAAAACGCTTAGGAATTTTAAACGTAAAGCGAAAGTCATCGGGCACTTGTTCTAGCCATTTTAATACGGTCTGCGGATTTGGATCGGCATAAAAAGTCGTATTGCCTTCAACGCTATTAAAAATTTGGCCATACTCTTTGAGCATATTTGTAGCACTACAATGGCTGGAAAATACTCGACCTTTCCAGTGTGTGCTACTCCATTGTGGGCAACCCAGATACAACATAGTGATCAAAACAACGATTAAATGTGTGAATAGTGTATCAGATCCTTAGATTGAGGATGACAATGCAGCGTATTTTTATATAATTGGCGGTTATTGAAAATGAGTCTTAGCGACTGGCTTACCAATACTGTGAATTCATATTGTGTGGTGAGAAGTGATTAGTCGTAAGAGCAAACTGGACTGACAGGAATTTTATGCGCTCTATATACTGCGGAAAACTAAATAAGAGCCATGTAGATCAGGAAGTTGAACTATGTGGTTGGATCAATAAACGTCGTGACCTTGGCGGCCTAATCTTTGTCGATTTAAGAGATAGAGAAGGGCTTGTGCAAGTGGTATTCGATCCTGAAGTGGAAGGCTTAATGGATAAAGCGAATACGTTGCGCCAAGAATTCTGTGTTCAGATCAAAGGTGTTGTCCGTGCGCGTCCTGAAAGCCAAGTAAACAAAGACATGGCAACCGGTGAAGTTGAGATCTTAGGCACTGGCTTAACCATTATCAACCGTTCAGAACCATTACCGCTTGACTTCAATCAGCAAAACTCTGAAGAGCGTCGTCTTAAATACCGTTATTTAGACCTACGTCGTCTAGAAATGAGCGATCGCATTAAGATGCGTGCTAAAGCGAGTAGCTTTGTGCGTCGTTTCTTGGATGAAAATGCATTCTTAGACATTGAAACGCCAGTACTAACTAAAGCAACACCTGAAGGTGCACGCGACTATCTAGTACCAAGTCGTGTTCACAAAGGCAGTTTCTATGCGCTACCGCAGTCGCCGCAGCTATTTAAGCAGCTGCTAATGATGTCTGGTTTTGACCGTTACTATCAAATCGTAAAGTGTTTCCGTGATGAAGACTTACGTGCCGATCGCCAGCCAGAGTTCACTCAGATAGATATCGAAACGTCATTTATGAGCTCTGATCAAGTTCGTGGCGTGACAGAAAAAATGATCCGCGAAATGTGGCAGTCTTTCCTAGACGTTGATTTGGGTGAGTTCCCCGTGATGCCGTACAGCGAAGCGATGAGCAAATATGGTTCGGACAAACCAGACCTACGTAACCCGCTTGAGCTTATCGACGTTGCAGACATCGTAAAAGACGTTGAATTTAAGGTACTAAGCGGCCCTGCGAACGACGAAAAAGGTCGCGTTGCAGTACTATCAGTACCAGGTGGCGCACAACTTTCACGTAAGCAAATCGATGAATACACTAAGTTTGTAGGTATTTACGGTGCGAAAGGCCTTGCCTGGATGAAAGTGAACGACCGTGATGCGGGTATCGAAGGCGTACAGTCGCCAATCGCTAAGTTCTTGAACGAAGAAGTGATCAATGCACTGCTTGAGCGCACAGGCGCAAACACAGGTGACATTATTCTGTTCGGCGCAGACAAGCGTAATACTGTAAACGAAGCGATGGGCGCGCTACGTTTGAAGATTGGTCTTGATTTAGAAATCACTGATCTAACTAAGTGGGCACCACTTTGGGTTGTTGACTTTCCGATGTTCGAAGAAGACGACGAAGGTAACCTACACGCGGTACACCACCCGTTTACTGCGCCTAAAGGCGTAAGTGCTGCAGACCTTGAAGCAAATCCAGCCGGTACACTTTCTGATGCATACGATATGGTACTTAACGGCTACGAAGTCGGTGGCGGTTCGGTTCGTATTCACAACAACGAAATGCAACAGGCGGCGTTCAGAATTCTAGGTATTGAAGAGTCTGAGCAGCAAGAGAAGTTTGGTTTCTTACTCGATGCTCTGAAGTATGGCACGCCTCCGCACGCAGGTTTGGCATTCGGTCTTGACCGTTTGGTGATGCTACTGTGTGGCACCGACAACATCCGTGACGTTATTGCGTTCCCGAAAACAACGCAAGCGTCGTGCTTGATGACGGATGCGCCAAGCCCAGCAAACCCAGATGCGCTAAAAGAGCTTGCTATCTCGATAGAAAAGCAGTTAGCAGAGCAAGGTGAAGGCGAGTAAGTTCGCCAACCTGATGTAAAAGAGGCGACTTTGGTCGCCTTTTTTGATCAGATGAACTAGCTTATAACTGGTAATCTATACAGTATTTTGGCATTATAACCAAAAAACCAAGAGACGATGCATTTGGCTGTCATTTTAGGAATTGATCCGGGGTCAAGATTTACAGGCTATGGTGTGATTGCTCACCAAGGTGCAAAGTTCCAATATTTGGGGAGCGGTTGCATTAAAGTTGGTGAGCATGACTTTCCCACTCGATTAAAAATGATCTATCAAGGGATCACGCAGCTCATAGAGCAGTTTTCGCCGAGCGACTTTGCGATTGAGCAAGTGTTCGTTGCGCATAATCCAAGTTCAGCCTTAAAACTTGGTCAGGCGCGAGGTGCGGCCATTGTTGCAGCGACCATGCAGTCAGTGGTTGTGAGTGAATATTCGGCAAGGCAAGTTAAACAAGCCGTTGCGGGTACCGGTGGTGCAGACAAAGCCCAAGTACAGGAAATGGTAAAGCGCATATTAAAATTGCCTGGCACACCCCAAGCAGATGCAGCAGATGCGTTGGCGGTGGCGATTTGTCACGCGCACTCAAGGCAAAACTTAATAAAAATGGCAGGTGCAGCGCGTAAAACCGTAAGAGGAAGGTTGAGATAACCATGATAGGAAAATTAAGCGGAACACTGTTAGAAAAGCAGCCACCAGAGATATTAATTGATGTTGCAGGTGTAGGCTATGAAGTGCAAATGCCTATGACTTGTTTTTATGAATTACCGAGCGTGGGCGAGTCGGTTTCAGTATTTACTCACTTTGTGGTACGTGAAGATGCGCAGCTACTGTTTGGTTTCAATACCAAGATCGCACGTGCATTGTTTAGAACGTTAATTAAAGCGAACGGAGTCGGTCCAAAGCTCGGACTTGCAATATTATCGGGCATGTCTGCGGAGCAATTTGTTAGCTGCGTGAATCATGGCGACGCAACGACTTTGGTTAAGATCCCAGGAGTTGGTAAGAAGACCGCTGAGCGCCTAGTGCTTGAAATGAAAGATAAGCTAAAAGACTTTGGCAATGACTTACTCACACCGTTTAGCGATGCCGCTGTACTTGCGCCGCAAGAGCATCCGACGGTAAGTGATACCCCAGCAGATGAAGCGATTGCAGCCTTAATGGCATTAGGGTATAAACAAGTTCAAGCACAAAAAGCGGTAAAAGCCGTAAACAGAGAAGGCATGACGACCGAGAGTATCATTAAAGACGCTCTTAAATCGATGATGTAACTATGATTGAAGCAGATAGATTAATTGAACCTGAGATCCAAGGTAATGAAGATTTAGTTGATAGGGCGATTAGACCTAAATTACTAAATGATTATACCGGTCAGCCACATGTCAAAAAGCAAATGGAAATTTTTATAGCAGCGGCACGTTCAAGACAGGAAGCCTTAGATCACTTGCTGATATTTGGTCCGCCGGGTTTAGGTAAAACCACGCTTGCGAACATTGTCGCAAACGAGCTTGAGGTTAATATAAAAACCACCTCGGGACCTGTGCTTGAAAAAGCGGGAGACTTGGCCGCATTGCTCACTAACCTTGAAGAAGGGGATGTGCTATTTATTGATGAGATCCATCGTTTAAGCCCTCAGGTGGAAGAAATTCTCTATCCCGCTATGGAAGACTACCAATTGGACATCATGATTGGTGAAGGCCCAGCAGCACGCTCGATTAAACTGGATTTACCGCCTTTTACTTTAGTTGGTGCAACGACACGTGCCGGCTCGTTAACCTCACCATTGAGAGACCGCTTTGGTATTGTGCAGCGCTTGGAGTTTTATTCGGTTGCAGATTTGTCTTCGATTGTGACTCGCTCAGCGTATCATTTAAATCTAGAGATCAGCGAGTCGGGCGCAACTGAAGTGGCGCGTCGAGCGCGCGGTACACCACGAATTGCAAATCGTTTACTACGCAGGGTAAGAGACTTTGCTGAAGTGAAGGGCGATGGCTCTATCACTGAAGAGATTGCGCACTTAGCGTTGGATATGGTCGATGTTGATAAATGTGGCTTTGATTATATGGACCGCAAATATCTGCTGGCAATCATAGAAAAGTTTACCGGTGGCCCGGTTGGTCTGGATAACCTTGCTGCGGCAATTGGAGAAGAAAAAGAAACCATCGAAGATGTGATAGAACCATTTTTGATCCAACAAGGCTTTATTCAACGCACGCCAAGAGGACGTATAGTCTCTGATAAAGCTTATATGCATTTTGAGCTAAGCAAGCCAGAATAATTCAAGCAGGGTAACGAACACCTTTATTCTTCATAGCCGAGTATTCACTCGGCTATTTCATTTCTACACTCGCTTATCGCAAATCACGTGTGCATAAATCCATTATTTTGTATCCGCTCAATTCAAGCAAGATTCATTACTGCTGAAGTAATTTACCTGAGCTTCGGATAATTAATGCCTTTCTAGCAGCCAGTTTCAGCGCTAACTGCGTTGAATTTACTTCCAATAGCCTGCTATTGGTGCGTAAATTCGCCTAGTTTCCCCTAAAACTTTCTGGCTAGACAAGGAGGTAAATTAAGTTTCCCCTTAACAACAAGGAGTGAGAACCTTTCTTATCCAAACCTCAGGTAAATTTATCTCGACCTGTGTGGGCTATAGGTTGCTTAAACTATTTGTAGATTGTCTCGTCCTTTAAACCAAGTGCTAAATAAAAACCGCAAAATGACCGAGTGTTAAAGAAAACGTGGATCGTAATAAGGAGCTTGCACCAAATTTCAGGCAAAAAAAAGCCCGCAAATAATGCGGGCAAAACAACAAGTTGAAGGAAGTAATCCAGGGAACAAGATGAGTTACTTTGGGTTTTATCCACAAAATGCGTCATCTAAGCAATACGAAAAATCAGAATCCTATTGCAAGTAACTGTGCTTTGCTGAAACTTCAGCTGCTCGCTCAGTACAAGGTGTATATTAAAGAGGTTTTGGTTTTTCATCAAACTAGAAAAATTCTTTTTTCAAATAAAAAAAACTAATACCAGAATTTTCTTTGAGGTTAAAAAGTGAGCTTAAATGTGGTGATGTATTTATGTAAGTTTATGTAAAATATGGCTTTGTATGTTAAATACACAAAATGTAAATATTAGATAATCTGTTGTTAATTGGTAAGACCAATTTGTTTTTTGAGGTTTTATTCTCTATTTGTGCATAAAACTCCTATTTTATGCAGTTTTGGGTCATATTTAGAGGCTGTGATGGAGATTGTCGAATTTGCTTAAGTTTGGGTAAAGCAAAGGGAGTTACACTGTTTTGCTCTATTTATCGTCAAATACAATGAATTCGCAGTATTGAGATTGTAAGGTATTTGTAGTGTGGTTAAACTAGCTGAACCTTTTGGTAGTAAATCTAGTCTATCTCTAGATATTGCTCGGTAGAGCGAAAGAATATAAATGGCTACCATTGCCGAAACACTTTTGGGAGTATAATAACGTGGAATCGGGACTAAATTTTGTCGATCTAATTTTAAAAGCCAGTTTTTTGGTACAACTTGTTATGTTGACCCTGGTGGGATTGTCTATTGCTTCTTGGGCAATTATCTTTCAACGTAAAACAGTCATTTCTCAAGCCCAAAGCCAATCAAAGAATTTCGAGCAAAAATTTTGGTCCGGTATGGATCTTAGCAAACTCTATAATGAAATAGCTGCAAGGACTGGTAGTGCGTCAGGACTAGAAGCGCTATTTGTATCCGGCTTTAAAGAGTTTGCAAAGCATAAAAAAGGCAATATCCAATCTCCTTCAATTGTTGTTGAAGGTACTCACCGTTCAATGCGTGTCGCGCTTTCTCGTGAAATTGAAAAGTTAGAATCAAGCCTTTCTTTTTTAGCAACAGTTGGCTCTATCAGTCCTTATATCGGTCTATTTGGTACCGTTTGGGGGATCATGAATGCTTTCATCGCGCTTGGCGAAGTGAAACAAGCAACACTGCAAATGGTTGCACCAGGTATTGCTGAGGCTTTGATTGCAACAGCCATGGGTCTGTTTGCGGCAATTCCAGCGGTTATGGCGTATAACCGATTTGCCAAAAATGTAGAAAAGCTAGAAACTCAGTACATTAACTTTATGGAAGAGTTCGCTAATATTCTTTATCGTCAGGCTGCAACACAAGTAGAGGCGAAACAAAATGTATCAGCGTAAGAGACGTCGTCCCGTCGCGGAGATCAACGTCGTTCCTTATATTGATGTTATGTTGGTGCTGTTAATCATCTTTATGGCAACGGCTCCACTTATCCAGCACGGCGTAAAAGTAGACTTACCTCAGATGGAAGAGTCTGAATTGGTTGAAACCAAAGACTCGCCACCGATTATTGCCACCATTGACGCTGAAGGTCGCTATTTTGTGACTGTTGGTACGGATCCTGAAGCACCAATGGATGCAGTAGAAGTAGCTGCGGTAATTAAACTTAAGTTAGAACAAAATCCAGATACCCCTGTAATGATTAAAGGTTCAGGCAGAGTGTCGTATCAAGAAGTACTTTATTTAATGGATTTCTTGAAAAAAGCGGGTGTTCCTTCTGTTGGCCTAATGACTAAATCATTTGAGGATGAGTAATGAGTTCATTATCTAGCAGCGTAGTTAAGTCAGTATTGCTTCATGGCGCAATTGGCGGTCTGCTATTTGCTACGGCAAATTTTCAAGTTGATACACCTACTGTGATGGAAGTCACCTTAAATCCACAGCAAAAAGACCAAAAGCCTGAAAGGGCCGTTTCTGCGGTGTCGGTTGATCAGCAAGCGGTTGAGAAAAAGATTGCGGATTTAAAAAAGCGTGAAGAAGAAAAGCAAGCTGCTGAAGATCGCCGTATTCGCGATCTTGAACAGCGTGCGCAGCAAGCTAGAAAAGACCGTGAAGCCGAAGCGCGGCGCATTAAAAAGCTGGAGCAAGAGCGTCAAGCTAAGTTGGAAGAGACTCGCCAAGCTGAGGCGCAAGCCAAACGCGCTCGTGAAATAGAGAAAAAGCAACGTGAGCAGGCTGATAAAGCGAGAGCTGAAAAAGCCGCTGCGGAAGAAGCGGCTAAAAAAGCTGCGGCCCAGCGCCAAGCTGAGGAAGATCGCTTAAGAAAGGCCGAAGAGGCGAGGAAACGTCGCGAAGCTGAGGAAAAACGAAAAGCGGAAGAAGCGGAGCGTCAACGCCAAAAGGCACTTGAAGAACAAATGCTTCGTGACCAGCTTGCTAAGGAGCAGGCAGCAAGAGCGAAGATCCGTCAACAGCAAGTATTGAGCGAAGTGGATAAGTTTAAAGCACTTATCATGCAACGCATTCAAGCAAACTTGCTTATCGATGAAACAATGAAAGGTAAACAATGCCGAGTAAACATTCGTCTAGCCTTTAACGGCCTTGTGACGCATGTAGAGTCATTGGGCGGCGATAAACTAGTTTGTGAAGCTGCTATCCGTGCTGTGAAAATGGCTGATACTTTACCTGTTTCTAAAGATAAAGACGTGTTTGAGCAGCTTAAGAATATCAATTTAACAATTAAACCAAATTTTTAAAGGACGAACATGCTAAAGAAGTTCACAACCTTATTGCTGGTTTTTACTCTGGGTGTATCACAGTTTGCGCAAGCCGCACTTGAAATTGTGATAACAGAAGGGGTAGACAGTGCCAGACCTATCGCAATTGTACCATTTAAATATAATGGCACTGGTGAAATGCCGTCGAGTTTAAGTGACGTTATTTCTGCAGACTTGATGCGCAGTGGTAAATTTAAGCCTGTTGCCGAGGCTGACATGCCTCAATTGCCAACAACTGACTCGGAAATCGACTACGCTGCATGGGTTGATGCCGGGGTTGAAGCGGTAGTTGTAGGCACCGTGACCCAGCAATCTGCTGGGCGTTACTTGGTAAAGTATGAACTGATTGACGTGATCAGAGCACAGCTTACCGGTGGTGAAACTCGCATTATGTCAAATGGTCGCTTAATGCAAAGCGATGACCATGTGCTTGAAGGACGGCAAAGTATTGTCAGCGGTACTGGCTTTAGAAACTATGCGCACCAAATCAGTGATGTAGTATATGAAGCCTTAACAGGTGAAAGAGGCGCATTTAGAACTAAGATTGCCTACGTTATCGTACGTGACGGCCAAGATAAACCATACCAATTGGTTGTTGCCGATTATGACGGTTACAACGAGCAGGTGTTATTGCGCTCCAAAGAGCCGTTAATGTCTCCTGCATGGTCGCCGGATGCAAACAAGCTTGCGTACGTGACTTTTGAAAATCGCCAATCGCAAATCTACATTCAAGACATTTACACCGGAAAACGCGAACTGATCACGAGTCACCCAGGTATTAATGGCGCGCCACAGTTTTCTCCTGATGGAACTAAATTACTTGCAGTACTCTCTAAGGATGCAGGTGGAGCGACAGAAGTATACCTAATTGACCTGAAAACTCGTCAAGAAACGCGCTTAACTCGTCATCGTAGTATAGATACTGAGCCTTCTTGGCATCCAAACGGTCAAGAAATTGTGTATACATCTGAAAGGGGTGGTAATGCTCAGATTTATAAGTTAAATTTAAAAACTGGTAGGTCTAAGCGAGTTACGTTCGACGGCGACATGAACTTAGCAGGTTCGATCACGCCAGATGGTAAACGTCTGATTATGGTTAACCGTACGCTGGGCCGTTACCACATTGCGAAAAAAGAATTAGATTCCGGGCTGTTTCAAGTGCTAACTCGTACGAGACTAGATGAGTCTCCGAGTATTGCACCAAATGGTTCGATGATAATATACAGCACCTTGCACAATAATAAGCAGGTATTGGCATTGGTGTCTATGGATGGTCGTTTCAAGGCAAGGTTACCTGTCTTGGACGGTCAAGTTAAGGCACCAGCCTGGTCGCCGTTTTTACAGTAATTTTGCTGGTTAGATTTATAAAGATATAGGAATATACTCGATGCAACTTAACAAAACTCTAAAAGCCTTAATGGTCGCGTTGCCAGTGATGACACTTGCAGCATGTAGCTCATCTTCAAGTGTTGATGAGGGCGCGGCTAGCGAAAGCAACCAAGCGGCAACCACACAGGACAACACTGTTGACGTAAACACTATGTCTCGCGAGAAATCTGCTGAAGAAAAACTACGTGAGAAATATGAAGCCCTACGTCAAGAACAGATCGTTTACTTCGATTTCGATAAATCTACTATTCAGAGCAAATATGCTGAACTACTTCAAGCGCACGCTGATTTCCTAGTGAAAAACCCAAGCGTGAAAGTACTTGTTGAAGGTCACGCTGATGAGCGTGGTACGCCAGAGTACAACATCGCACTAGGTGAAAGCCGTGGTAAATCAGTTGCTAAATACCTTCAAAGCCTTGGTGTTTCTGACAGCCAAATCTCTGTAGTGAGCTATGGTGAAGAAAAACCAATGATTAAGTCACGTACAGAAGAAGCGTTCGCTAAGAACCGTCGCGCGGTATTAGTGTACTAAGAAAGAGTTATTATGAAGCCGAATACTATTTTGGCAGCATTCTTACTCATGAGCGGGAGCGCCCAAGTTTGGGCTGCTCCCGCTCCTGTTTCAGAAGCTGCAAATTCAAATCAAACACTAGAAGAACGTGTCTCTCAACTTGAGAGTATGATGAGAACCCGCAATTTGCTGCAGGCTGAGTTACAGCAACAGCTTAATCTTTTGCAAGAAGAAGTAAGCCAAGTGCGCGGTGTGACAGAAGAGCAGAGTTATAAGCTTGAAAAAGTGCTACAACGTCAACGTGAGTTGTATCAAGAGATTGAAAATCGCGTCAGTCAAGCTTATGACCAGTCACAATCCACCGCAGCCGCGGTAACGCCTGATGTTACGCCAGAGCAAGCATTCAGCAGTAATCTGTCTGAGAATGAAGCGTACGACCGTACAGTAAACATGATAATGAAGGATAAGCGCTACGATGCAGCAATCCCTGAGTTTCAAAGTTTCTTGCAGCAGTATCCAAATTCGGTGTATGTGCCGAACGCGCATTACTGGTTGGGTCAGCTATTCTTAATAAAGTCTGACGATGGTAAAGCTAAGTCTCATTTTGCAACCGTTGTTGATAATTTCCCTGAATCGAATAAACGTCCAGAAGCGATGTTAAAGCTGGGTACTATTTTACATAAACAGGGACAAGCCGCAGAAGCGAAGACGCTCCTTAATAAATTGATTAAAGAGTATCCAAGTACGACTCCTGCAAAATTGGCAACAGAGCGTTTAGCGAAGATGTAATTATCACTTTTTGAGCTGAGTGCCTTAAAATTAGGCGCTTAGTCATAAAAAGTGAAAAAAACTAGCTATTTCAGTTGCACTCAAAATTTAAATAAGTATTATAAGCGCCCGCAGCAGGCGATTGGTAACAAAAAACTGCTGCGTTAAGTGGGTCATTAGCTCAGTTGGTAGAGCAGTGGACTTTTAATCCATTGGTCGATGGTTCGAGTCCATCATGACCCACCACTTT